>CABSMZ010000161.1 GCA_902478875.1 uncultured Collinsella sp. | reverse complement strand
GTCAGATGTGTATAAGAGACAGCAAGAAGATCGAGGCGGAGCTCGACAAAAAGCGCGCCCGCTATGACGAGCTTATGGAATTGATGGCAAGCGAAGAGCTTTATGCCGATCAGGTCAAGTTCAATGCCGCGCTGGGGGAATATAACGGCCTTAAGCAAGAGCTACCCAAGCTGGAGGACGAATGGCTGGAACTTTCCACCCAGATCGAAGAGGAGACCGCGCGTGAACTCTCGTAAGGCCGCTGCCGTGGCGATGAGCATCATCGCCATCGCCTGTCGCATCTGCGGCATCTTTATGAGCGCGATGACCGTGCTGCTGTGCTTTAGCGGCCTCACCGCCAAGCTGCAGATCGTTGGCTTTGTCGTTGAGCTTTCGCGCGCGCTGCCGAGCGCCATCGCCGGCTACGGCGTCATCACCTCTCCCTTTGGCGGCGTCTTCCGCCTGGATTACGCTATCGTCGCCGTCATCCTGTTTGTGATCGATCACCTGCTCACGCGCGCCTCGCGCCGCGTCCGCTAGGGGAGTGCCATGTCCAGCAGCTACATCATGAACCTACTAACCAGCGCCGTCGCCGTCATCGTCGGCATCGTGATCCACGAGAGTGCGCACGCCGCCGCGGCCTGGGCGCTCGGCGATAAGACGGCTCGTTCGCGCGGCCGCGTCTCGCTCAACCCGCTCAACCATATCGACCCGTTTGGCACCATCATCCTGCCGCTGCTCATGCTCGCGGCCGGTGGCCCGGTGTTCGCCTTCGCCAAGCCCGTGCCCGTCTACCTCAACAACCTCAAGCACCCCAAGCGCGACGAGGTCCTGGTGAGCGTGGCCGGCCCCGCGTCGAACATCGCACTCGCGTGCCTCGCGGGCGCCCTCATGCACGCGGCATATGGCAGCCTCTATACCGGCATGTCCTTTGCCCTGGCGTCACAGATCATGAACTTCGGCGCCACGTTTATCGTGGTCAACCTGTCGCTCGCGTTCTTTAACCTCATCCCGATTCCGCCGCTCGATGGCTCATCGATCATCGTGCCCTTCCTCAAGGGCAAGGCGCTCAACAACTATTACCGTCTGCAGCAATACGCCATGCCCATCCTCATCCTGGCGCTGTACCTGCTGCCCATGTGGACCGGCGTCGATGTGATCGGCCGCTATTTCGACGTTACCGTGTATCCGCTTGCTGAGCAGCTGCTCAACTTCGTAATCGCCGGCATCTAAGGTAAACTTACAGGTCGTCCGTGTAAAACGGTCGCAGCATGCACCCAAACCGCGCCGCGAAGGCGCCGTCAAAGGAGGTCGAAGATGTCGTATCGCGTGTCGACGCAGGTCTACAGCGGACCGTTCGACCTGCTGCTGCAGCTGGTAACCCGCCAAAAAGTAGATATCGGCGCCATCTCCATCAGCGAGGTGGCCGAGCAGTACCTTGCCGAGGCCGAGCGCATCGAGGCGCTGGACCTGGACGTGGCGAGCGACTTTTTGCTGGTCGCGGCAACCCTTTTGGACATCAAGGCTGCCTCTCTGGTGCCGCAGGAGGCCCCGCGCAAAGTCGATAACGACGATGACGAGTTCGACGAAGACCTCGAGGAGCTCAGCGCGCTCGACGGCGACGCCCTGCGCGAGGTCCTGATCCAGCGCCTGATCGCCTACAAGCAGTTTAAGGGCGCGGCGGCAGCCCTTGGCGCGCGCATGCAGGCCGAAAGCCGCATGCACCCTCGCGTAGCCGGCCCCGACCCCGAGTTCCTAGGCCTTATGCCCGAC
The DNA here is from genome assembly GCA_902478875.1 of uncultured Collinsella sp. Lineage (GTDB taxonomy): Bacteria > Actinomycetota > Coriobacteriia > Coriobacteriales > Coriobacteriaceae > Collinsella. The sequence goes on along the minus strand of CABSMZ010000161.1, from coordinate 2,509 downwards.
TACCTGGCCGGCATTACCTTGCGCGGTCTCGCCGTCATCTGCGCCGATCTGGACGGCAAGCGCCAGACCTTCCTGCTGGAGGCCGAGCACGTGGCGCCGCATCGCGTGCCGCTCGACCTGACGGTGGCCTCGGTCGACCGCTTTACCATGGCGCACCAATCTTGCACCTTTCGCGAACTGCTGGACGGTGATGCCACCACCGAGCAACTCGTCGTCACCTTCCTGGCCATGCTTGAGCTCGCCAAGCGCGGCTCGCTCACGCTGAGCCAGGACGAGATCTTCGGAACCATCTGCATCAACCGAGTCGAGGGAGCCGAGGCATACGTGCCCGGCGAGGGCCCCGAGCTCACCGAATAGGAGCCGCAACCATGTCAACCCTTTCCACGCTGGAGGCAAACAGCCTCAAAGGCGCCCTCGAGGCGCTGCTGCTGGTGTCGAGCGACCCGGTGAGTGCGCCCGCGCTGGCCGGCGCACTGGATATCGCCCCCGGTGAGTGCGCGTCGCTGCTCGCCGAGCTCAAGGTTGAGTACGAGGAGGCCAACCGCGGCTTTCAGCTGCGCGAGGTCGCCGGCGGCTGGCGCCTGTTTACGCACCCCGCATACCACGACGTGGTCGAGGCCTACGTGCTGAGCTGGGACACGCAAAAGCTGTCGCAGGCGGCACTTGAGACCCTTGCCGTCATCGCGTACCACCAACCCGTGACGCGCGAGGTAGTCAAGGGCATCCGTGGCGTCAATTCCGACGGCGTCATCGCCTCGCTCGTGGACAAGGGTCTGGTGCGCGAGCTCGGCCGCGACCCCCAGCGCGGTCAGGCCATCATCTACGGCACGACCAACGCCTTCTTGGAAAAGTTCGGTCTGCGCTCCACCCGCGATCTGCCCGATCTGGAGCAGTTTGCCCCCGACGAGCAGTCGCGACAGTTTATCCGCGAGCGTCTGAGCGGCCGCAGTATTCAGTCCACACTCGAGGAGCAGGCCGAGGACTTGGACGAAGAGCGCGAACTGCTCGATACCGATGTTGAAGATGTTGAGGCAGTCGAGGAAGAGGACACCCTGATCGTCGACGAGACCTCGGAGGATTTGTATGACGAGGACTAACGAAGTAGGGGAGACGTGCACCGCAAGCGCCACGGACGCCACAACGCCCGCGGGCGACGCCCAGCCCGTCTATCCGCACACCATGCGCCTGCAGCGCTTTTTGGCGCGCGCGGGCGTGGCGAGCCGCCGTGGCTCGGAGGACCTGATGACCGCCGGCCGCGTGACCGTTAACGACCAGGTCGCGACCGAACTGGGCACCAAGGTCGATGTCGACCATGATCACATTGAGGTCGACGGCATGCCCGTCAAGCTCAACCAGGGCGCCGTGTACCTGATGCTCTACAAGCCGACCGGCTACCTCACCACCATGAGCGACCCGCAGGAGCGCCCTTGCGTGGCCGACCTGGTACCGCGCGACCGCTTTCCGGGACTTTTCCCGGTGGGTCGCCTGGACCGCGACACCACGGGCCTTTTGCTCTTTACCACCGACGGCGACCTGTCACAGGACCTGCTGCACCCCAGCAAGCATGTCTATAAAACCTACCAGGCACTCGTGGACGGGCAGCTGACCGACCGCGATCTTGAGCCGCTGCGTCGTGGCATCGAGCTCGACGACGGCCTCTGCCAGCCGGCGATCTGCCGCGTCATCACCGCACGCGAGGCCGAGGCCGTGGCTCCGCAAGGTATCAAGCCCGGTACCACCGCCGTGGAGGTCATCATCCGCGAAGGCCGCAAGAACCAGGTCAAGCGCATGCTGAGCAAGATCCACCACCCGGTGATCCGCCTGCATCGCTGTAACTTTGCCGGCCTGGAGCTCAAGGATGTGGCCAAGGGCTCGTGGCGCGAGCTCACCGACCGCGAGGTGCAGATCCTCAAGGCCGGCGGTATCCCACCCAAGCAGGCGAGCGCCAAACGCGGTGGCAAGCCTCAGGAAACCCTCGCCAGCCGCACGCGTCACCACGGCAGCCACGGCTCCGCACCCAAGCGCAACACCTACCGCGAGCGCTACACGGGCTAGGCAACCCGCCGCGCCCCAACGCCCGCGAACCATACCAGCACGTCAATCATCGAAAGGAAGCATTGCATGATCGTCGCCATCGACGGCCCCGCCGGATCCGGCAAATCCACCATCGCCAAGGAGATCGCCCGCCAGCTGGGCTTTAACAAGCTCGACACGGGCGCCATGTACCGCGCCGTCACCTTCGCCGCGCTCGACCGCGGCATCGACCTGGATGACGAGGCAGCCATCGATGCCCTCGCCGAGCAGATCGAAATTCGCTTTACCAACGGCACCGGCGAGGATACGCGCCTGACAATTGACGGCCAGGACGCTTCGGCCGCCATCCGCACCCCGCAGGTCGACGCTAACGTGTCCAAGGTCTCGGCCTATCCAGGCGTGCGCGCCGCCATGCTCATCCATCAGCGCCTGTCTCTTATACACATCTCCGAGCCCACGAGACCGTACTAGATCT
>CABSMZ010000160.1 GCA_902478875.1 uncultured Collinsella sp. | reverse complement strand
AGATCTAGTACGGTCTCGTGGGCTCGGAGATGTGTATAAGAGACAGGTCCAGATGCTTTGCATCACGCTTGCCAAAGTACTCGTTGCCGTCAAAGCCCTTGACCTCGGCCGCCACCTTGACGGCAAACGCATCGGTATCGAAGTGCGTGATCGGGCCGATGCCGCACGTGCCGGCGCACATGGCCGCCCAGGTGGCAAGCGCCGTGTTGCCGAGCGGCGATACGGCACCGATGCCGGTGATTGCAACTCTCTGTTCCATCATGGTCTCCTCATCCAAGCCGTTCTTCGGCCCTGGTTTCTACATCGCCATTCCGCCGTCGACGCGTACGACCTCGCCCGTAATGTAGGCAGCCGCATCGCTCGCCAAAAAGCGCACCACGCCGGCCACTTCCTCGGGGCGCGCCATGCGCCTCAGGGGAATCTGCTCCTCGCACGCCGCACGCACCTTATCCGATAGCTTTGCCGTCATATCGGTCTCGACAAACCCGGGTGCGACCGCGTTCACTCGTACGCCGCGGGGCGCAAGCTCGCGCGCTACCGCCTTGGTCAGGCCGATCACGCCCGCCTTAGAGGCAGCGTAGTTGGCCTGCCCGGCATTGCCCATCAGGCCCACAACCGAGCTCATGTTGATGACGCAACCGCCGCGCTGGCGCATAAAGGTCTTGGTGAGTGCGCGCGTCGTATTGAATGTGCCCTTGAGATTGACATCGAGCACGCGGTCGAAGGCATCGTCACCCATACGCATGAGCAGGCCGTCGCGCGTGATGCCGGCGTTGTTGACGAGCGCCCAAATGGAGCCAAAGTCGTTGAGGACCGCTTCCACGCATGTGTTGACGGCGGCGGGGTCGGCCACGTCACATTGATATGCGCGCGCCGTGGCGCCAGATGCCTCGCAGGCCTCGCACGTCTCGCGCGCCGCATCGACGCTGCCGGCATAGACGACAGCGATATCAAAGCCGTCCTGCGCCAAGCCAACCGCACAAGCGCGGCCGATACCGCGCGAGCCGCCCGTGACCAGTGCCACGCGACGCGAGTCGTTGCGCTCGAGCGCGCCGTTGTTCAAGTTGCCCATGTCATTCCTTTCGGGTTACAGCCCTGTGGACTATGCGAGCTCGTCGGCAATAGCTGCGACCTGCTCGGCCGTTTCGCACGAATACACGCGAACGTCGCTCAGCGTACGCTTGACCAGACCCGACAGCGTTTTGCCGGGGCCGACCTCAATAAACGTGTCGATGCCTTGATCCTGCAGAGCATGCAGCGTGTCGACCCAGCGCACGGCATGACTCACCTGGTTGGTCAGCACCTCCGATGCCGCCTGCGGGTCGGCCGGATAGGGCGCCGCCGTCATATTTGCCATAACAGGAATGAGCAACGGGGACGGCGCGTGACCGGCATCGATATATGCAGCAAGGCCACAGGTCGCCTCGGCCATATAGGGGCTATGGAATGCACCCGACACCGCGACCTTCATGGCCCGGCCACCAGCCTCTTTTACCAGGACGTCGAGGGTCTGCAACGCATCGGTCGCTCCGGCAACAACCGTCTGCTGCGGGCTGTTGTAGTTGACCGGCCAGCAGTCCTCGCCGGCCTGTTTTGCCAAGCCCTCGACTTGCGCCGCATCGAGCTTGATGACGGCGCGCATGCCGCCCGGATGGCGCTCAGCAGCCGCGGCCATCAGCGCCGCGCGCTCGCACACAAGCTCAAAGCCCGCTCGCGTATCGAACGCCCCCGCAAAGGTGAGCGCGGCGACCTCGCCCAGCGAAAATCCCGCACAGGCGGCAGGCACCACGCCGCGCTCACGCAATGCGGCGGCCGCTGCCAGGTCGTGAACGAACACGCACGGCTGCGTGTTCTCGGTCTGCGAGAGCTCCTCCTTGGAGGCGCTCCGGCACTGCTCGCTCGTCCCCGGGCGCACCTCATCGGCAATGGCGAACACCTCGGCGGCCGCCGGCGATGTCTCGATCAGATCGACGCCCATCGCGGGGTGCTGGGCACCCTGGCCGGCAAACAAAAACGCTACGCCACCCATGCGCACGCACCCTTCAGGACGCGCTCGGCGCCATCGACCAGGTCGTCAACGATTTCGCGTGCGCTCTGGCGCTCGTTGACCATGCCGGCAATCTGTCCACACAAAAACGATCCCTCTTCGTAGTTGCCGTCCTTGGCGGCCTTACGCAGCGCACCGGTTCCCATAGCACCGAGCTCCTCGGCACTCGCACCGGAACCCTCGCTCTTGGCATAGGCGTTGGTGAAGGGGCTCTTGAGGGCGCGCACCGGATGTCCCGTCGAGCGACCGGTCGCACGCGTCGAAGTGTCGTTGGCCTTCAGGACCATCTCTTTGTACTGCTCCGAGACGGTGCACTCATTCGCAACGAGAAAGCGCGTACCCACCTGGACGCCGGCAGCGCCCAGCATAAAGGCGGCCGCCACGCCGCGGCCGTCGGCAATACCGCCGGCGGCCACGACGGGAATGTCGACCGCATCGACGACCTGCGGCACCAGTGCCATCGTCGAGGTCTCGCCAATATGGCCGCCCGATTCGGTGCCCTCGGCAACAACCGCCGTGGCTCCACGACGTGCCACGAGGCGCGCCAGCGCCACCGAGGCAACGACCGGGATGACCTTGATGCCCGCCTCGTTCCACGCCTTCATGTACTTGGCGGGATTGCCGGCGCCCGTCACGACGACCGGCACTCGCTCGTCAATCACGACCTGCGCGACCTCGTCGGCAAACGGGCTCATGAGCATGACGTTGACGCCAAAGGGCTTATCCGTCCTGGCGCGCAGCTTATGAATCTGGTCGCCAAGCCAGTTGGCGTCGGCGTTCATGGCCGCGATGATGCCTAAGCCGCCCGCCTCGGACACTGCGGACGCCAGCGAGGCATCGGCAATCCAGGCCATACCGCCCTGGAACACGGGCTTTTCGATGCCGAGCAGCTCACAGAGAGGAGTCTTGAGCATCTCTACTTCTCCAATGCCGCCTCGACCGTATCGGCGAACTCGCCGACCGTCTTGGGGTTCTCCTCGGTATCGAGCTGGATGCCAAACTCGTCCTCAACGGCGACGAGGATCTCGACGGTGCCCAGGCTGTCGAGGCCGATCTCCTCGAGCGTGGACTCGGGTTTCATCTCGACATCGTCAAGGCCAGCGGTCTCGCGGATAACGTCGCAAACGCGCTCGAAGGTCTTCTGATCTGCCATGGTAGTTCTCCTTTGTTTGTGCCCTAGGGGCGTTTTTATTTCCTATGTGCGACTACTTCCAACGAAGCAGATAGCCACCTATATCCAGGCCGGCACCAAATCCAACGAGGGCGATGGTGTCGCCCACATTCAGTGCGTCGGTGCGTGCCAGCCGGTCAAGCGCAAAGGGAATGCAGGCGCTCGAAATGTTGCCGGTCTCGCGCAGCGTTCGAACCACGTGCTCGTCTGGCACGCCCAGACGCTTGACCGCCTGACTCAGGATTCGTTCGTTAGCCTGATGGAATACAAAATGATCGATATCTTCGACCGAAATGCCCGCATCGCTCGCAAGCTTATGGACCGTGTCGCAGATGGCGTTGACGCCGAACTTGAACACGCGGCGGCCATTCATGGAAAGCACACTCTGGCGGTCCGAGGGAACTTTGAATGGCGAGGTGCCATCCAGCCCGGGAACGCGCAACGTCTCGACATCGGGTGCGGTCGAAAGCTCAACGGCAAGGGGATTCTCTCCCCCGGCCTCCATGACTGCAGCGCCCGCGCCATCGCCAAAGAGCACGCACGTGGCACGGTCGGTCCAATCGAGCGCGCGCGTCATCTGCTCGGCCGCAACGACAAGCACGCGCTCGGCGCGACCGCGGGCGATATAGCCCTCGGCGACATCGAGCGCAAATACGAAGCCGGCACAAGCCGCCGAGACATCGAAGGCAGGGCACTTCGCGCCTAGTCGCTCAGCAACGGCACACGCCTCAGCGGGAACAAGGTGGTCACCTGTCGTCGTCGAGCAGACGATCAGATCCAGCTGGCTCGCGTCGATTCCGGACACCTGGAGTGCCCGCTCGCTCGCCGCTACGGCAAGGTCGTCAAGTGACTCGGTGGTGCAGACGTGGCGGCTCTTGATACCGGTGCGGGTAAAAATCCACTCATCCGAGGTATCGAGGAACTCAGACAGCTCGTCATTGGAAACACTGCGCTCAGGAAGTGCCGAACCTGTTCCAAGAATCGTGAAACCCATCACTAACCTCCTTTGAGTTGTTGACGTGTTTACATCGACCAAGAGACTGTCTCTTATACACATCTCCGAGCC
>CABSMZ010000159.1 GCA_902478875.1 uncultured Collinsella sp. | reverse complement strand
CTCTCTCCGTCGTCGGCAGCGTCAGATGTGTATAAGAGACAGCTTCGCCATCCCGCATGCCAAGTCCGACGCCATTACCGAGGCTGCCGTCATCGTCGTTAAGGACGAGTCCGGCGTGACCGGTTGGGATACCATGGACGGCGCTCCCGTCAACGTGGCTATCGCCCTGCTCATCCCCGGTGCCCAGGCCGGCACTACGCACCTCAAGATCCTGTCCAAGGTCGCCGAGGCGCTCATGGACGAGGACTTCCGTGCCACCGTCAAGGGTTCCACCGACGCCGCCAAGATCGCCAAGACGATCAACGCACGCCTGGTCTAATCCAGCAGTTAGCGAATAATATCGTCCCCTGTTACAAAGGCGGAGACCCTCACCAGGGCCCCCGCCTTTTTCTATCCCTCCCATAAGTTGCGGTGAAATAGGGACTGTTTAAACGATTCAACCCCAAATTCAGTCCCTATTTCACCGCAACTTACAAAAGGGCATAGAGGGGGCTACCTATCGAGTCTTTGTCGCGAACAGATCATCAGCCAGATTTCCGTTTGCACGATATTGCTCTGGACCGACCGAGTTTCCGCAGCCTGCTCGCCCACAGGGGCCCGTGCGCGGCCTGTGAGATTTATCGCGAGTTCCGCACGAGCCGAAGAGCACTTAATGTGCTCTTCGTGCGAGCAGGACTGTAGAGCAGGAAATCTCACAGGCCGCGCACGGGCCCCTGTGGGCGAGCAAGCGGACGACAAACACATCTGTCCAATAATTCGTCTGAAACATAATGAAAAACCGTTTGATGTGAGTTAATATAAAGAACGTCGTGAATCTGACTCCTGCCACATGCATGACAGGGGTTAAACACAAAAAGGAGTCAATTATGGTTTCTGAGAAGGCTACCCTCGTTAATCCTCAGGGTCTGCACATGCGTCCGGCTGGTCTGTTCGCCTCCACCATGGGCAAGTACGCCTGTGACGTGACGGTCGTCACCCCCGAGAAGGAGGTCAACGGCAAGTCCCCGATGGCCCTCATGGCTGCTGGTATCCCCTGCGGTACCGAGGTCGAGGTCAAGTGCGACGGCGCCGACGAGGCCGAGGCTCTGGCTGCTGCCATCGAGCTCATCAAGAGCGGTCTTGGCGAGTAGAACTCAAACGGGTCGCATGTTGAACAACTAAGTTCATATTTGGGGGCGCAGTGACCTGTTGTAAGGTAACTGCGCTCTTTTGTCATGGATATGGCAAAACGCTTTATCACATGACACGGAGAGAGGAATGGGAATGTATCAGGGAGTCAACGCTTCCGAGGGCATCGGTATCGGCACCGTCATGGTCGCCGTCGATCCCGACTTGACGTTTGAGCCGCACGAGGTTGCTGATTCGGCAGCAGAGAAGGAGCGCTATCAGTCCGCTCTTTCGGTCTTCTGCGAGAAGACCCAGGCTCAGGCCGACCACATGAAGGAGACGGTGGGCGAGGCCGAGGCCGAGATCATGAGCGGACACATTGTTCTGGCTCAGGATCCGGGTATGACCGACGCCATCAACGCCGCCATTGACGGCGGTACCTGCGCCGAGCAGGCGCTCATGGACACCTCGACCATGTTCGAGAACATGTTCCTGTCCATGGACGACGAGATGTTCCGTCTTCGCGCGGCTGACATCGCCGACATCCGCACCGGTATTCTGGCCGAGCTGCTGGGCAAGGAGGTCGTCGACCTCTCCGTCCTGCCCGAGAACACTGTCGTTGTCGTGCACGACCTCACGCCGTCCATGACCGCCACGATCGATAAGGCCCACGTTGCCGGTATCGTCACCGAGACCGGTGGCCGCACGTCGCACTCCGCGATCATTGCGCGCGCCCTCGAGATCCCGGCTGTCCTTTCGGTCTCCAACAGCTGCACCGCACTGCGCAACGGCATGACCGTTGTCGTCGACGGCGGCAAGGGTATCGTCGAGGCCGATCCCGACGAGGAGACGCTCGCTGCCTACACCGCCAAGGCCGAGGCCTTCGCTGCCGAGAAGGCAGCCCTCGAGGCCTTCCGTGGCAAGCCGTCCGTGACTGCTGATGGCATCAAGAAGATCATCGCCTGCAACATCGGTAACCCCGATGACGTGCCCAACGCGCTCGATCACGACGCCGAGGCTATCGGTCTGTTCCGCTCCGAGTTCCTGTTCATGAACTCTGCTGAGCTTCCTTCCGAGGAGGAGCAGTTCAACGCCTACCGTAAGGTCGCCAGCGCGCTCAAGGGTGCTCCGGTCATCATCCGCACGCTCGATGTGGGTGGCGACAAGGAGATTCCGTATCTGCATATGGTCAAGGAAGACAACCCCTTCATGGGCTTCCGCGCCGTGCGTTACTGCTTGGCCAATCCCGACCAGTACAAGGTCCAGCTCCGCGCTCTGCTGCGCGCTAGCGCCTTCGGTGACGTCAAGATCATGATCCCGCTCGTCACCTGCGTCGAGGAGGTCTTGGCTGTCAAGGAGCTCGTCGAGCAGTGCAAGGCCGAGCTGACCGAAGAGGGGCGCAAGTTCAACGAGAACATCGAGGTCGGCATCATGGTCGAGACGCCTGCCGCTTCGCTGCTCGCAGACCGTCTTGCCGAGGTCGCCGACTTCTTCTCCATCGGCACCAACGACCTGATCGGCTACACCATGTGCGCCGACCGTGGCAACGACACCATCTCCAACCTGTACCAGGTTTACTATCCCGCCGTGCTCCGCTCGCTCAAGAACATCATCGAGAGCGGCGTGAAGGCCGGCATCATGGTCGGTATGTGCGGCGAGGCCGCTGCCGATCCGCTGCTCGAGCCGCTGCTGATCAGCTGGGGCCTGGAGGAGTTCTCGATGAGTGCTCCGTCGATCCTGCGCGCCCGTAAGACCATCAGCCAGTGGACCAAGGCCGAGTGCGACGAGCTCGCCGAGAAGGCGCTCGCCTGCAACACCGCCGCCGAGGTCAAGGCACTGCTCGAGTCCGCAGCTCGCTAATTTGGTATCAGAGGTAACCGCGTGGTTGGAATGGGCCGGCCACGCGGCCCTCACATATACAGGGGGTACTGTAAATGTTCTACACGCTAACCGCTAACCCGGCTGTCGACATGACGGTTTCGAGCTCTCCGCTCGAGCCCGACGAGAACGTCCGCACCGGTTCGGCCAGCTACACGGCTAACGGCAAGGGCCTCGACGTGTCCTTCGCCTTTAAGAAGATGGGCGTCGACACCGTCGCGCTCGGCTTCTTCGCTGGCTTCACGGGCAAGTTCATCGTCGAGGAGGTCATGAACCTGGGTTGCCTCTGCCGCCCGGTCTGGACCGACGGTATCACGCGCATTAACACCTACGTCAACGATGGCCAGCACGAGTACGGCATCCTGAACCCCGGCGCCCCGATCACGCCGCAGCACCAGGAGGAGCTCTACAACATCCTGGACACCGCGGGCGATCTCGAGTGCCTGATCGTTTCCGGCTCCGTGCCTCCCAAAGCTACGCCCGACTTCCTGGCTCAGGTCATGGAGCACGCTCAGGCTCGTGGCGCCGACGTCGTCCTGGACCTGTCCTCCGACAAGCTCAAGGAGCTCGCTCACAAGAAGCCGCTGCTCATCAAGCCGAACCATCACGAGATGAAGGCCATCTTCGGCGTGCCGGTCGACACCGACGACGAGGTCCGCGTTGCCATGAAGATGGCTCACGACGCTGGCGTTCAGAACGTGCTGCTCACCCGTGGTAGCCGCGGCGACGCTTACTTCTCCAACGGCGAGGATATTTGGTACGCCAAGCGTGAGTTCAACATCAAGCTGGTTTCTTCCGTCTGCGCCGGCGACTGCACCCTCGCTGCGTTCCTGCACAAGTGGTACAGGGATCGCGACAACGTCGAGGAGGCCATGAAGCTCGCTATGGCCACCGGCGCCAACGTTGCCGAGTCCGTCGGCATCGGCGACTTCGGTCACGTCGACGAGTACAGCAAGCGCGTTGCTGTCCGCAAGCTCGATCGTCAGTAATCGAAACGCGACATATTCGTGCGCATGCGGCGCCCCGGTTTCGGCTGGGGCGCCTTTTTTGTTCCGTCATTGGAGAGAGATGTTCTGCCGTACTTCATCGCTTCCACACCGTTCACCGAGTTGTCCTAGCCTTTTACCGATGGGTGGAATATACTTTCATCAACACGTTACTTCGTGAAAGGAACATTCATGATTTACACGCTCACTGCAAATCCCGCCATTGACTACAACATCGCCTGCGACGGTCTTACTGCCAACACCGTCACGCGTACCCGTAACGCCGTCTACACGCCCAACGGCAAGGGTCTCAACGTCTCGTTCACCCCTGTCTCTTATACACATCTGACGCT
>CABSMZ010000158.1 GCA_902478875.1 uncultured Collinsella sp. | reverse complement strand
CAAAGGCGCGACCAGAAGGTCAGCGCCTTTTCATTTCACGGCACCTTGGCTCAAACGGCGGGCTCTCGCTGACTTTTGTTCAACCTGCGGCGCTTTGCTGGCGCGGCCCTACCTGTGGACTCTCGCTGACCATTATTCGACCAGAGGGGTCTAGCGCTATTTAAGCGTTGTTAGATAGTTTCTTGCGTTTTCGACGTTCATTGCTGCGACGGGCGCATGCGAACAGAGCTTGACATCGTTGGTGACCAGGAGATCCGCTTGGGCGCGTATCGCTGCCGCAATGATTAAATCGTCTTCGTAATCGCTATGGAGATTACGCTGCTTGCTCGCCATCCATATGTCACTCAGGTTGCAGGGTACCGGCGTGGCAAGTTGCGACAACACGTCAAGGCAATCCCATGCAAGTGATGTCGCCGCCACGGCGGCATCTTGGGACAGTGAGCCATGCTCGCGCCGATACCATGCCTTATGTTCGCTTGAAATCAAATAGAACAGGTCTTTGGACGATGTCGCCGCATACAGCAAATCCACCTGCGCCGTGCATGCATCGCGTAAAAACTCAATCGCCACCGAACGACCACGTCGTGAGGGAATGAAGTAATCGAGCCACACGTTGGTGTCAACCAAGATGCGCTTTGGAGCCTCACTCATAGAGCCAGCTCATCTCCTCGCCATAGCGATCCGCATAGGCATTCCGTTTGAGCCCTTCGTCGTCCGATGGCTGAGCCTTGACCATATCGATTCCCGACTCACGGCAAGCGGCAGCGAACAGCTTCGACCCCTGATCCATGAGCTCGAGCTTACGTTTGGCGGCCTTTTCGCGCTCGCGCTGCTCCGTCCGGACACGACTGGGCAGAAGGATATCCTCGAGCGCACCGGGGCGATCGGCCAGCGACGCTGCAAGCTGCCAGAGCGCTCGCACCGCTTGGCTCGGCGTCATACCGGCCCTGGAGAGAGCGGCGTCCCCACTCCTTTTAAGATCGGCATCGAGACGCACGTTGATCTGAGCGGCTGTTGTGGTCATGACCCCTCCTTAATACTTCAAAACTATCATAAAACTCTATGGTAGATACGTAAAGCATGTATAGCATTTACAAGCATTAGCCGTACTCTGTACACAAGAAGCCGCCGAGGCGCATTGCACCTCGGCGGCTACGAATCACCGATCTAGTTCGGTTTCACCCCTTGCATTCGCCCAGATAAAACCTGCTAAAATTAACATCCCTTTTTGGCAGGTTTTAGAGCTCCACGCTTTCGGCACCGTTGATGGTTAGGTCGCGCTCGTAGAAGGCGGTGAGAGCGCGGATGGCGTACATCACGTCGCGCACGCCGCCGGTCTCGTAGCTCGAGTGCATGGCAAGCTGCGGCAGGCCCACGTCCACGGCATGCATGCTCGCCTGCATATTGGACAGATTGCCCAGGGTAGAACCGCCCGCCATATCGCTCTTGTTGGCGAAGGCCTGCGTGGGTACGTCGGCGTCATCGCAGATGGCCTGGAACACCGCGCGGCTAAAGGCATCGGTGCAGTAGTGCTGGTTGGCGGCCTCCTTGATGACGATGCCGCCGTTGAGCACGACCTGGTTGCGGGCGTCGCACTTCTCGGCGTGGTTGGGATGCACGGCATGCGCGTTGTCGCAGCTCACGAGCATCGAGGCGGCAAGCGCACGGTGGTACGACTCGTCGTCAAAGCCCAGCGAGCCGTTAATGCGGCGCAGTGCATCGGCCAAGAACGTCGACATGGCACCCTGCTTGGTCTCGGAGCCAACCTCCTCGTTATCAAAGCAGCAGAAGACCGAAACGTCGTGCGCGTTCTCGGCACCCAAAAATGCTTGCAGCGAAGTGTAGGCGCAGGCCAGGTCGTCGAGCTTGGGCGTCGAGATAAACTCGTCGGCCCAGCCCCAAATGCGCGCATCCTGGCGATTGACCAGGAACAGATCGCGGCCAAGAATCTGCTCAGGCTCAACATCCAGTTCTTCGGCGATCAGAGCATCAAAGTCGCCCTGTTTAAGGTCACCAGCGCTGATGAGCGGGCACAGGTCAACGGCTCGGTTGGGAGCAAAGCCCTCGTTGACGCCACGGTTCATGTGGATGGCAAGGCTCGGGATAATAGCGACCTCGCGCTCGGTGGCAAGCAGGCGGCTCTCAATGCGGTCACCCTCGCGCACCAGCACGCGGCCCGCAAGCGCCAGCGGACGGTCGAACCAGGTATAGTCAATCATGCCGCCGTAGGCCTCGGTGTTCAGGCGCAGCGTCTCGCCCGCGCCGTCGAGCTCGGGCACGGCCTTGACCTTAAACGTCGGTGAATCGCCGTGCGACGCCGTGAGCTGAAAATGATAGTCACCGGCAACACCGTCCTCGCCCCACGTCGCGGCCAGGTCCTCGCCCACCTTAAAGGCAACAACGCTCGAGGTGTTGCGCTGCGTGTAATAACGCCCGCCCGGCTCGATATCCCATGCCGCGTTCTCGGGCAGGTAGGTAAAGCCCGCCTCGTCGAGCTCGGCCATAATGGTCGCCGCCGTATGAAACATGCTGGGGCATGCCTCGATAAAGTCGATAAGGTCGTTAGCGGCCTCGATATCGTCGGCCGTCACATGCGCGCGCTCGGGCGTTTCCTGATCCGTCATGCTCTCCCCTTTCGCTGGGTTGATGGTCCCCTCCAGCATACCCCGCCGCGCCAGTGCCGTGCCTTTCATTCCATGTTTAATCCCGCGCCGCTCGCCAAGTTGAGCCATCATGCCCGCACTCCTTTTGCGACAATTACGCTAACAGGACGAGAGGAGCCGTCATGAAGCCACGTAACATTGCCATCGCCTGCGGTGTCGCGGGAGTCGCCGTCGGCCTTGCCGCTGCCGCCGGCATCGTTTACCGCAAGCAAATCAAGTCCGCCGCGTCACTCAAACGCTTGACCGGCAACGCGGATGGCTATGACCTGTACGCAATCGACATCGCCTACGACTACGATCTTGATCGCATCATCGCCGCTGGCGTGCGCGATGACCAGGCATACATCGATGCCGTGGTGGCACAGGTGCTGCCCGGTGTGCCGGCACATGTCCAGGCGCCCCAGTTTGCCTGCAGTGCTTTTGTCGCCGTAGATGCCGAAGGCCGCGTGCGCACCGGTCGCAATTACGACTTTAAGGACGACACCTCGGCGCTGCTGGTGCGCAATCACCCACGCGGCGGCTATGCCTCCATCGGGTTTGCCGCCCTTAACAACCTGGGCGATAACACTCCGCTTGACTCCGTCGGCGGACGCGCTGCGGCGTTGATGGGCCCGTTTGCCCAGCTCGACGGCGTCAACGAATGTGGCGTGTCCATTGCCGTGCTCACCCTGGATTCCAAACCTTGTGACCAGGACACGCAGCGCCCCGTCATCAACACTTCGCTCGCCATCCGTCTGGTGCTCGACCGCGCGGCCACCACGCAGGAGGCCGTCGACCTGCTTTCTGCCTACGACATGCACGCCATGGCCGGACGCGACTATCACTTCTTTATCAACGACGCCGCCGGTGACGCGCGGGTGGTGGAGTGGGATCCGCGCGATCCCGACCGTGCATGCAAGGCGACGCCCGTACGCCAGGTCACGAACTTCTACGCCTGCTATGGCGACGAAGTGCTGCCCAACCAAAAGAATGGCGAGATGGGCCATGGCAAAGAGCGCGCCATCGCCATCGCCGATGTCCTTGACGCCCATGTCGGTGCCCAGGACGAAACGATTGCCTGGGAAGCCCTGCGAGCCGCAGCGCAAGAGCCCAATCCGGAAGACATCACCAGCAATACGCAATGGTCGGTCGTCTTTGACAATACCGAGCCCGCTGCCGCCATCACGCTGCGCCGCCACTGGGGCAACGTCGATGCCTTCGCACTGTAAGGAGCCAGGCCCGTCGACCTTACGTTCCCTGACGTTGCTTACATTTCCATACGCTTGAGCTAACACGTTTTACCCCCGTATCAACAGTGTGCGGGGGTAAACTTATGCGCATGTTATAACTTGCCCGGAAGGATTCACCATGCTTAGGATCGGTCTTCTTACTAGTGGCGGCGACTGCCAGGCGCTCAACGCCACCATGCGCGGCATTGTCAAAACGCTTATGACCAATAGCGAAGAGCCTATCGAGATTTATGGCTTTGAGGACGGCTATCAGGGCCTTATCTACAGCAGGTTCCGCGTCATGACGCCCGCCGATTTTAGCGGTATCCTCACCCGCGGCGGCACCATCCTGGGCACGAGTCGCACACCGTTCAAGCGTCTGGATACCCCCGAGACCGATGGTGTCGAGAAGGTGCCGGCGATGGTCCACACCTATCATAAGCTGCAGCTCCTGTCTCTTATACACATCTGACGCTGCCGACG
>CABSMZ010000157.1 GCA_902478875.1 uncultured Collinsella sp. | reverse complement strand
AGAGACAGCATCGTCCTTGCCTGCTATCCCGAGGCATGCATCGAGTGGCTCGAGACGCACGCCCAGGCGCTCGCCGACGCCACCGACACCGAAGCCATCATGGGCCCCGTGGTGATCGACACCGTGGGTGTGAAGGGCATTGTGTGCGAGCGTGCCTTTGAGCTCGCACGTGAGCACGGCTTTTACTTTGTGGGCGCACATCCCATGGCGGGCACCCAGTTCTCGGGCTACGCGCACTCCCGCGCCGACCTGTTCCAGGGCGCTCCCCTGGTGCTCGTTCCGCCCGCGGTAGACGATGCCCTTAAGCTGGAGCTCTTGGGCCAGGTACGCGAGATGGTGCGTCCCTTGGGGTTTGGCAAGTTCAGCGTGACCACCGCTGCCGAGCACGACCGCGTGATCGCTTTTACGAGCCAGCTCGCGCACGTGGTGTCCAACGCCTACGTAAAGAGCCCCACCGCCCAGGTCCACCACGGCTTTTCGGCCGGCAGCTACCGCGACCTCACGCGCGTGGCACATCTCAACCCGCAGATGTGGTCCGAGCTCATGATCGACGACGCCGATGCGCTTGCCTTCGAGATCGACCATCTGATCGATTCGCTCGGCGCCTACAGCCGTGCGCTCAAGAACCGCGACCAGCGCTATCTTGAGAATCTCCTTGCCGAGGGCGATCGCATCAAACGCGCACTTGACGACGAAAGCGCCCACTAGACCACCCATCACGCCAGGTCGAAAGGACCATAGCTTATGGCGATTACCATCGATATCGACACCGCACGCCCCTACCAGGTACACGTGGGCACCTTTTTGCTGGAACAGGCAGGGCCGCTCGTTCGCGCCACTGCCGGCGGCACCCGCGTCGTCATCGTGACGGACACCAACGTGGGTCCTCTCTACCAGATGCCCGTTAAGCAGAGCCTCGAATCCGCAGGCTACGAGGTGAGCATCTGCACCTTCGAGGCCGGCGAGGCCCATAAGCGCGCCGAAACCTATGTTGCCATTTTGGAGTTTGTGGCCGAGCACGAGCTTTCGCGCTCCGACGTGATCGTGGCACTCGGCGGCGGCGTTGTGGGCGACGTGGCGGGCTTTGTGGCCGCCACCTACATGCGCGGCTGCAAGTTTGTGCAGATCCCGACGAGCCTGCTCGCCATGGTGGATTCGTCGGTGGGCGGCAAGACCGCCATCGACCTGGCTGCCGGCAAGAACCTGGCCGGTGCCTTTTGGCAGCCGAATGTGGTTATCGCCGACGTGGGGTGCCTGGCCACCCTCACGCCCGAGCAGTTCGCCGACGGCTGCGGCGAGGTTGTGAAACACGCCGTGATCTCCGACCCGGAGCTTTTTGCCGAACTGGAGAAGACCCCGCTCACGCTGGAGCTGCTCAACCGCGATGTGGCCCGCGTAGCGCTCATCATCGCCCGCAATATCGACATCAAGCGCGCCGTGGTCGTTGCCGACGAGCGCGAGACCAACCAGCGCAAGCTGCTCAACTTTGGACACAGCGCCGGACACGCCGTCGAGGCCTGCGAGCACTTTGAGCTCGGACACGGCAACTGCGTGTCGATCGGCATGGGCATCATCACGCGCGCCGCGGCCCTGCACGGCGTTTGCGATGCTGCACTGCCCGGCCGTATTGAGGAGCTCTGCGCCCGCCACGGCCTCAAGACCCGCTGCGAGCTTTCCGCCGATGCCGTCTTTGCCGAGGCGCTCCACGACAAGAAGCGCGCGGGCGACACCATCGACCTGGTGATTCCGCACGGCATTGGCCGCTGCAGCATCGACCGCACGCCGCTTTCCACTTTCCACGAACTCATTGCCGAGGGCCTCGGCCAGAAGGGAGACGCATCCGCATGCTAGCCCGCATCACCCCGTCCCCGCTCAAGGGCACCGTTCCCGCCATCGCGTCCAAGTCGATGGCACATCGCCTGATCATCTGCGCTGCGCTTGCCAACGGCGAGACACACGTCACCTGCAACACCACCTGCGCCGACATCGAGGCCACGGTGCGTTGCCTTACGGCACTCGGCGCCCGCATCGAGACCGTCGAGGACGGCTTCCAGGTCCACCCTACCATGAAGAGTGTTGAGTTTGGCCTGCTCAAGGCCCTTGCCGGCGGCACGCTTGACTGCGGCGAAAGCGGCTCCACGCTGCGCTTTATGCTGCCCGTCGCCTGCGCGCTGGGTGCGGATGCCACCTTCGTGGGCCAGGGCCGCCTGGGCGCCCGCCCGCTCTCGCCGCTCTCGGACGAGATCATCGCCGCCGGCTGCGACCTACAGGGTCTGGGCGGTTTTCCGTTCAAGACGAGCGGACGCATGCGCCCGGGCACCTTTGTGCTGCCGGGCAACGTAAGCTCGCAGTATATCTCCGGCCTGCTGCTGGCAGCCCCGTTGCTCGCCCAGCCCTCCTGCGTGCAGGTAACGGGCCTCATCGAGAGCCGCCCCTACATCAACCTGACGATCCAGGCCATGAAGGCCTTTGGCGTCGAGGTCAACGTCGAACGTATTCCGTCCAAAGACGGCCAGCCCGAGGTCACGAACTTCCGCGTGAGCAGTGGCTCGTACCGCACGCCCGGCAGCGTGGCCGTCGAGGGCGACTGGTCCAACGCCGCCTTTTGGTTGTGTGCTGGCGCCATCGGCACCGATCCCATCACCGTGGAGGGCGTGTCGCTGAGCTCTGCGCAGGGCGACCGCAACGTGCTTGCCGCGCTTTCGCGCTTTGGCGCCCGCATCGTGCGCTCCACCAACGCCGCCACCGTGCAGTCCGACAAGCTCGCCGGCTTTGAGATGAGCGCCCACGACATCCCCGACCTGGTGCCCGTTATCTCGGCCGTGGCCTCGCTGGCACAGGGCCGCACCTTTATCCGCGATTGCGCCCGTCTGCGCATCAAGGAATCCGACCGCCTGGTCACCACCACCCGCGAGCTCACCGCGCTGGGCGCGCAGGTGCGTATTGCCGGCGACGACCTCATCATCAAGGGTGTCGATGCCTTTACCGGCGGCGAGGTCGATTCGCACAACGACCATCGCATCGCCATGATGGCCGCCATCGCCGCGAGCCGTGCCACCGGCGAGGTCGTGATCCACGGCGCCGAGGCCGTCAACAAGTCCTATCCCGATTTCTTCGACCACTACCGCCTGCTGGGCGGCAAGGTCACACTCGAGGAGGAATAGCATGTCCTCGACCTTTGGCAACGTCTTGCACTTAAGCATCTTCGGCCAATCGCACTCCCCCGCTATCGGCTGCTCGCTCGATGGCATCCCGGCGGGCATCGCCGTGGACCAGGAGAAGCTGCAGGCCTTCCTCGACCGTCGCGCCCCCGGTCGCGACGAGACCGCGACCAAACGCCGCGAGGCCGACGCCGCTCACATCATCGCCGGTGTTGTCGATGGACATACCACCGGCGCGCCCATCGCCGCGATTATCGAGAACACCAACACGTGCTCCAAGGATTACTCCGAGTTGCGGCGCAAGCCCCGTCCAGGACATGCCGATTACCCGGCGCGTGTGAAGTACCACAACATGCACGATGTCGCCGGCGGCGGGCATTTCTCCGGCCGCCTAACGGCCCCCTTATGCATCGCCGGCGGCATCGCCCTGCAGGCACTCGAGGCCCGCGGTATCAAGGTCATGGCGCACGTCGCGCAGATCGGCGGCATCTCCGACCTGCCCATGGACGACATGGTCTATCGCGAGGCCGACCGCAAGGCGATCCTTACGAACGACCTGCCCTGCATTGACGCCGCCGCTGCCGGTCGCATGCGCGAGGAAATTCTGGCCGCGCGCGATGAACTCGACAGCATCGGCGGCATCGTGGAGTGCGGCATCTATGGGCTTCCCGCGGGCATTGGTGACCCCATGTTCGACGGCATCGAGAACCGCATCGCGCAAATCGCGTTTGGCATTCCCGCCGTAAAGGGCGTGGAGTTTGGCATGGGCTTTGCCGTGGCCGCCATGCGCGGCAGCGAGAACAACGATCCGTATCGCATCGACGCCGAGACCGGCGAGATCGAGGTTGAGTCCAACAACGCCGGCGGCATCCTGGGCGGTATTTCGACCGGCGCGCCCGTCATGTGGCGCATGGCCGTAAAGCCGACGCCCTCAATTGGCCGCGAGCAGCAGACGGTGGACATGGACGCCATGGAAAATGCCGAGCTCTCGGTCCACGGCCGTCACGATCCCTGTATCGTCCCCCGAGCCGTCCCCGTAGCCGAAGCAGCAGCTGCCCTCGCGATTTGGGACGCCCTCCTAGAGGACGCCGCCCAGCGCTAAAAATCTCCGGGGGCCAGCTCCGGCCCCCACGCCCACCCAGTGATTTTTCTGGGACGGGGATTAAACTGTCTCTTATACACATCTCCGAGCCCACGAGACCGTACTAGATC
>CABSMZ010000156.1 GCA_902478875.1 uncultured Collinsella sp. | reverse complement strand
ATCTAGTACGGTCTCGTGGGCTCGGAGATGTGTATAAGAGACAGATGCTCGTGGTCACGCACGACCGCTGGTTCTTGGACGAGGTCTGCACCAGTATGTGGGAGGTCCACGACGGCCAGGTCGATCCCTTCGAGGGCGGCTACTCCGCATATATCCTGCAGCGCGTGGAGCGCGACCGCATGGCCGCGGTTACCGAGGAGCGCCGTCGCAACATGGCGCGCAAGGAGCTCGCGTGGCTGAGCCGCGGCGCCCAGGCGCGTTCCACTAAGCCCAAGTTTCGCGTTGATGCCGCTCGCGAGCTGATCGCCGACGTGCCGCCCGTGCGTGACGAGCTGGAGCTCAAGCGCCTCGCCGTGAGCCGCCTAGGCAAGCAGGTTATCGATGTGGTCGACGTGGACGCCGGCTATGCGGATGCCGATGGCGCGCCCAAGCAGGTACTCTCCGACGTGACCTGGCTCATTGGTGCGGGCGACCGCTATGGTCTTTTGGGCGAGAATGGCGCTGGCAAGTCGACGCTGCTTGATGTGATCCAGGGCAAAATTGCGCCCACGCGCGGCCGCGTGAAGATTGGCCAGACAGTGCGCTTTGGCGTGCTGTCGCAGCAGCTCGAGGAGCTCGAGCCCTTCATGGGCGACACGATTCGCGAGGTGCTCAGCAACTATAAGAAGTACTACGTCATCGACGGCAAGGAGACTTCGCCCGAGAAGCTCTGCGAGCGCCTGGGATTTACGACGCAGCAGCTCTGGAGCCGCATCGGCGATCTTTCGGGCGGCCAGCGCCGTCGCCTGTCGCTGCTGCTGACGATCCTGGACGAGCCCAACGTGCTCATCCTGGACGAGCCCGGCAACGACCTGGATACCGACATGCTCGCGATTGTCGAGGACCTGCTCGACGGCTGGCCCGGCACGTTGATCCTGGTGACACACGACCGCTTCTTGATGGAGCGCGTGACCGACCAGCAGTGGGCGCTGATCGACGGTCACCTGACGCATATGCCCGGCGGCGTCGACCAGTACCTGCGCCTGTGCAACGCCACCGCCGAGGGCGAGCCCGTGGGTGCGCCGAGTGCCAAGACCGGCACGTTTGACACCGGTGCCGCGGCGGCTGCGGCCGAAAAGCCCAAGTCGAGCGGTCAGCCCAACGGCCTTTCCAACGCCGAACGCCAGAAGCTCCGCCGCGAGGTGAGCTCGCTCGAGCGCAAGATGGAGACGCAGCGCGCCCGCGTTGAGGAGGCCGAGGCAGCAATGGCCCAGGTCGACCCCACCAACTACACGGCGCTGGGCGAGCAGCAGACAAAGATCGACGAGGCTCACGCCGCCATGGACGAGTTGGAGATGGCGTGGCTCGAGGCGAGCGAAAAGCTCGAGGGCGAGGAGTAGGCGAGGATGATCAAAGCCGCGTTTTTCGATATCGACGGCACGCTACTGAGCTTTAAGACCCACCGGATTCCGGCGTCGGCGCAGCAGGTGCTCGACAGCTTTCACGAGCAGGGGATCGCGTGCGTGATCGCCACGGGCCGTCCGACCTATCAGATGCCGGACTGGCTGTTCGACCTGGGTTGGGATGCGTACATTACGCTCTCGGGCCAGCACTGCTTTGATGCCGAGGGAGTTTACCGCAGCTGTCCGATCGATCCGGACGACGTTGCGGTGATTGTGGACCAGGTGGCGCAGGGGTGCTATGACTCGCTGTGCATGCAGAGCGAGAACTCGTTTGTGAACCGCCTGTCCGAGCGCGTGGTGACGGCTGGCAGCAACGCGGGAATCGTCTACCACGAGGAGCCGTTTGAGCACGCCTTTGACGCGCCGGTCTATCAGTTCTGTGCCTTTGTTGACCCAGTTGACGAGCATATCGTGACCGATGCCGTGTCGCATTCGCTCACCACGCGCTGGTGCGACCTGTTCTGCGACATTATTCCGGCCAACGGCGGCAAGGACCTGGGTGTGGCGGCGACGCTGGAGCGCCTGGGCATCGACGCGAGTGAAGCGATTGCCTTTGGCGACGGCGAGAACGACCTGTCGATGTTCTCGGCCGTGGGCACAAGTGTGGCCATGGGCAACGCGCAGGATACCGTGAAGGCCGCGGCGACCTATGTGACGACCGCCGTGGACGACGACGGAATCTACAACGCCGCGAAGCACTTTGGATTGATGTAACTGCGGGGCGGCACCCGGCACCTGGGGACACTCCTTGCGGGGCGCCCCCATTTTGTTTTCGTCCCGCACGTTTTGTGAAACACGGCTAACTTTTAGGCAAAGTAGTAAGACATGGGCAACTTTTGCAGTAAAGTAAGCGTTGGAAAGTATCCAAAGGCTAACTAGCAATCATCGCGAAAGGCGGCCCATGGCCCTACGTGAATCCGGAGAAGACTATCTCGAATCGATCTACGTTCTGTCGGAACGCCAGGGCATCGTGCGCTCGATCGACGTTGCGGAGTACCTCGGCGTAACCAAGGCGAGCGTTTCCAAGGCCATGGCGACGCTGGAAAGCAACGGCTATGTCGAAATGGGCAAACGAGATGTTCATCTGACAGAGCGCGGTCTGGAGGTCGCGCGCCAAATGTGGGAGCGCCACTGCTTTTTCGTGGGGCTTTTGGAGGATGCAGGCGTATCGGCCGAGGTGGCGTCGCAAGAGGGCTGCCACATGGAGCACTGCCTGAGCGAGGAAAGCTTTGGGAAGCTGAGGGCGATGCTGGGACGGGAAGATGCGGCGGGCCCAACAACGGAAGCCTAACTGACTTACAATGGCGCGGAGTTCGCGCAAAGCGCGAACCAGCGACCGGGACCAGTAGCCCCGCCAACCAAGTCCAACTCAGACAAGGAACCCCGCCAGCAAGCGATGCCCAAGAACCTTCAGCTGTGTCAATGCAGGCCGGGACCGGGCTTGGTTTTGAAAACACTCCGCAGCGCGAGGCCCGCCTTTCCGTTGCTCCGCAGGAGCAGGAAAGACGGGCCTCATGCGCGAGGACGTTTTCAAAACCAAGCCCGGTCCCGGCCGGACAGCCCACGAACGCTACAGGTTCTTGACACCCATCGCGCGCATGGCGTTCAGGATGGCGATGATCGCCACGCCTACGTCGCCGAACACGGCAAGCCACATGTTGGCGATGCCGAGTGCTGCCAGCACTAGAATCAGCAACTTAACGCCCAGCGCAAAGATGATGTTCTGCCAGACAATCGCCATGGTCTTGCGTGCCACGCGGATCGCGCGGGAAATGTTGGACGGCTTGTCGTCCATGAGCACGACATCGGCGGCCTCGATCGCAGCGTCAGAACCCATAGCGCCCATGGCAATGCCCACATCGGCGCGCGTAAGCACGGGCGCATCGTTGATGCCGTCGCCCACAAAGGCGAGCTTGCCCTTGCCACTCTCGGTTGCAAGCAGCGCCTCGACGCGCTCGACCTTATCGCCCGGCAGCAGCTGCGCGTGGAACTCGTCGAGACTGAGTTGCTTGGCCACAGACGCCGCAACCTCCTCGCGGTCGCCCGTGAGCATGACGGTGCGCTTGACACCGGCGGCGTGCAGGTCGCGAATCGTTTGCTCAGCATCGGCCTTGACGGTGTCTGCAATCACGATGTGGCCGGCGTACACGCCGTCAACGAGCACATGCAGAATCGTTCCGACGACCTCGCAATCGGGCGCTTCGACTCCGGCCGCGGCGAGCATCTTTGCGTTGCCAACGACGACGTGCTTGCCGTCGATGGTTGCCGTCACGCCATGGCCCGCGTCGTTGGTGGAGTCGCTTACGCGCTTGGGGTCGACCTCGCCCTGGTAGGCGACACGTACGGACTGCGCGATGGGGTGATCGGAGAACGACTCAGCAAGGGCTGCGACTTCGAGCAACGACTGCTCGGTATAGCCGGCCTCGGGGTGTACCGCGACCACCGAGAACGTGCCGTTGGTGAGGGTGCCCGTCTTGTCAAAGACGACGGTGTCCACGTCGGCGAGCGTCTCGAGGTAGTTAGAACCCTTGATGAGAACGCCCAGCTTGGACGCGCCGCCGATGCCGCCAAAGAAGCTGAGCGGGACGCTGATCACCAACGCGCACGGGCAGCTGACGACCAAGAAGGTCAGGCCGCGCAGAATCCAGTCGGACCAGGCACCGGTGACCAGGCCACCGCCGAGCGCGAGCACCGCGGCAGCGCCGGTGACGGCGGGCGTGTAGATGCGGGCAAAGCGCGTGATGAAGTTCTCGGTGCGTGCCTTCTTTTCGCTGGCATTCTCCACGAGCTCCAGGACGCGTGCGACGGTGGACTCGCCAAAGGGCTTGGTGGTGCGCACGTGGATGAGCCCCGTCATGTTGATGCAGCCGCTGATGATATCGTCTCCGGTTTTGGCCGGGCGGGGGACCGACTCACCGGTAAGGGCGGCGGTGTCGAGCTGGGTCTGTCTC
>CABSMZ010000155.1 GCA_902478875.1 uncultured Collinsella sp. | reverse complement strand
GTTTTGGCTGTCAAAAGCCTTATCTACTCCGTATTCCACCGCAACTTTTTTTGTGAGGTGGGCTAGAGACGCTGCATGCGGTACCCGACACCCATGTGCGTCTGAATCATCTTGGGGTGAGAGGGGTCTGCCTCGATTTTCTTGCGCAGGGTGCGCATGAACACGCGCAGGCTCGCCAGATCGCTGTCCCAGCTCGTGCCCCATATCTCGTGGGTGATGAAAGTGTGGGTGAGCACCTTGTCGACGTTTTTCGCCAGAAGGACGAGCAATTTGTACTCAGTTGGGGTGAGCGAGAGCTCGCGTCCGTCTTTTGTCGCGTATCCCGCGGCGTAGTCGATATGCAGCGGACCGTTGTCAAACGTGCTCGCTTCTGTCGACTCGCTCGACGCCATCGAGGAGCGCCTCAAATTCGCACGGACGCGCGCGAGCAACTCATCCACAGAAAAGGGCTTGGTGAGGTAGTCGTCTGCCCCTGCGTCAAGTGCTGCAATCTTGTCGGAATCTTCGGTGCGCGCCGAAATGACGATAATGGGGACTGCCGACCAGCTTCGGATCTTCGTGATGACCTCGATACCGTCAATGTCGGGAAGGCCGAGGTCGAGCATGATGAGGCTGGGGCCGTGCGACACCGCATCCATGATGGCGGCCTGGCCGTTGCAAACCTTGCTCACGACATAGCCGTGGAGGTCAAGCGCGGTCGAAACGAGGTTTTGAACGGTCAGGTCATCTTCGACCAAGAGGACGCGTGGCTTAGCGGCATTATTCATGAATCTCGATCTCCTCGGCAGGCAGGGTAAAACGGAAGACGGCCCCATGGGGGTGGTTGTCGCGAACTTCGATGACGCCGCCATGCGCCTCCACGATGGAGCGGCAGAGCGACAGCCCAAGGCCGATGCTTCGACGCGAATCCACGGGCCGCGTATTGCTTGAGGTGAAGAAGCGCTCAAAGATATGAGGCTTGTCGCAGTCTGCTACACCCGGCCCATCGTCTGCGACGTCCACCACGATGAACTCACCCTCGCGACGTGCGCTGATGGTGACAGTCGAGTCCTCGGGCGTGTATTTGAAGGCGTTCATGATGAGATTCGTAAGCACCTGCATGATGAGATGGACGTCGATGCGTACCAGCAGGATGTCGTCAGTGTGCTCGATGGTGACGGCACGTCCATGCGATGCTTGGGCGACATGGCTGAGGGCGGCCTCGATGACCTCGTCGATGAGCTCGGATGTTAAGTTGAGGCGAATGGTGCCGTCCTCGACGCGTGTGATGGCGAGGAGGTTTTCCACGGTATCGATAAGCCAGAGGGAATCGTCGTAGATGGCATCGGCAAGATCGCAGCGCTGTTCGAGGCTGAGCTTCTCGTCGCTCTTCCGAAGGATTGCCGCAGATCCGGATATAGCCGTGAGGGGTGTCCTCAAATCGTGGCCGATGGAGCGCAAAAGGTTGGCGCGCAGCTGCTCGTTTTTCGCCAAGACCGCAGCCTCTTCGCGCTCTTGCGCCGCCCGGTCGCTTTCGAGCGCCAAGGCGCATTCACCTACGATAGATAGGACGATCGAATGCTCGAAGGCTTCGATCTCGCGCCCCTCCAGGGCGATGCCGATGACACCGAATACCTTGTCGCCGGTGCGAACCGCGAGGTAGAGACAGTGTGCCTCAGGCAGGGTCCGCGTGCTTGCGCCCGCGCGCTTGTTGTTGGTGTAGGTCCAGGTTGCAACGGCGCGCTCGTAGTCGGTGAGCAGCGACGCGGATCGGTTTTCGGTGCCAGCGGACTCATAGAGCGCCTTGCCGAGCGTGCCGTGTTCGGCGGGGTAGAAGACCACGTCGAGTTTTAGCAGTTTGACGAGTTGGTTCATGGCGACGCGGGCGCACTCCTCCGCGCTATGGGCTTGCTGCAAGAGCTGGTTCGTTTCGAGGAGTACGCGCGTTTTGAATGCGTTCTCGGCGGATGTACGGGCGTTGTCGGCGATGCGCGCAGTTAACTCGCCGGCGACCATAGCGGTAGCGAACATGATGCCGAACGTGACCAGATAGCTTCGGTCGTAGCTGGCGAGCGAAAACAGAGGCGTGACGAAGCAGAAGTTGTAAAGCACTACAGAGAGCACGCTCGATACGATCGTGCAGATACGCCCCGTCGTGGTGACGGCGGTCAGCAGGGCCGTGAGGATATAGAGGGATATGATGCTGGAATCGGCAAATCCCAGATGGCGGAAAGCCGTGCCGATCGCCGTGGCGGCAAGAGAGAGGGCCAGCGTGCGAAGCACGTTTCGGCTGCTGGGCGGCTGCAGGGCGAGCGCATGGCGGCGTCCTTTGGGTCGGGAGGGCGGAGTCGACTGTTCTGGAATGATGTAAATGTCGAGGTTCGGGGCGAATGTTATGAGCTGTTCTACGAGAGATTTGCGGCCGAAGAGGGCCTGACGGACGCTGCTGCGCTCGCCCGTGCGCCCCATGACGATCTTCGAAATACCCGACAGGCGCGCGAACTCGGAGATCTGAAACGCGATGTCGTCGCCATAGACGGTTTCCATATGTGCTCCGAGCTGCTCGGCTAGGGCGATATTGGCTGCAAGCTTGGTACGCTCATTATCGCTCATGGCTTGCGTGCGCGGGCTCTCTACGAACAGGGCGACGAGCTCGCTGCGAAACGCTTTCGCCATGCGTGCGGCGGCACGGACGATGCGGGGATTGGTCGGCGCCGGGGAGACACAGACTAAGATACGCTCCCTGGTGTAGTAGTCACGGTTTCCCAGCACGCGTGCGGCGTCTGTGAGGTGACCGGTGCGATCGGCGCAGCGGCGCAGCGCGATTTCTCGGAGTGCGGTGAGGTTCTCGACGGTAAAAAAATGCTGTTGCGCTCGGTCGGCTTGTGCGGGACGGTAGACGAGGCCGGCGCGAAGGCGCTCAAGTAGGTCTTCGGGCTCTATGTCGACGAGCTCGACCTGGTCGGCATCATCGAAGATACGGTCGGGGATTCGTTCGCTCACGACAACGCCGGTGATGGATGCAACCATGTCGTTTAGGCTCTCGATATGCTGAACGTTCACGGTCGTATAGACGTCGATGCCCGCATGCAGAAGTTCCTCGACGTCTTGATAGCGTTTGTCGTGGCGAGACCCCGGCGCATTCGTATGGGCGAGCTCGTCGACAAGGATGAGCTGAGGGGCGCGTTCGATAGCTGCATCTAGATCGAACTCGCTGAGCGCAATGCCGTTGTGCTCGATGAGTTTACAGGGCACGTTCTCAAGCCCTTGTGCAAGATGGGCAGTTGCCGGACGTTCGTGCGGCTCGATGTATCCCGCGACGACGTCGACACCTCGCCGCTTGGCGGCGTGGGCGGCTTGAAGCATCGCATAGGTTTTGCCTGTGCCAGCAGCGTAGCCAAAGAAAATTTTGAGGTGTCCCCGGCTGGTTCGAGTGTCATCGGCGACCCCGTCTTTCTCAATTGCCTTGAGGATGAGGTCTGGATTGACGCGAGTGTCCGATGCGTCGCGCTGCATAGCGTAGCCTTTCTGAAGCGTTGTCCATGCGTGCATACGCGGTGAAGACACCACTGTATGCTCGCGAGGTCGAGTATAGGCGCACTGCAGCTGCAATAGTGCTTTCTACCTGCATCTTTACGGCATCTTAAGGACGTGAGCCCCGGCCCTCACGCTTCTTTAATCCCTAGAAGCGTTTACTGTCCCCAGACGCTTGCGAGGGCAGGCGTCCGAGACATCGGACCGCGTGTGAAAGGGGCGGTAAATGGACATCCTCATTCCCATCATCGGAGTCGTCTGCATTGGACTTCTTATCTATTACATCTACATTCTGATGAGGAGTGATTCGTAAACTATGGACGCTGCGATTCAGTACATCTTGTACTTTGCCGTACTCGTCGTCCTGGCCGTTCCGCTCGGTCGGTTCATGGCCCGTATCATGGATGGTGAGCATACGTTCCTGTCGCCTGTGATTGCTCCTGTGGAGCGTGGCGTCTATCGTCTGCTTCGCATCGACGCGGCAGAACAGATGGGGTGTAGGCGCTATCTGGCGAGCGTGCTGGTCTTTTCGGGAATCGGCCTCGTGACTCTTGTGGCACTCCAGGCGCTTCAGTCCTTCTTGCCAGGCAATCCCCAGCACCTGCCGGGTGTGTCATGGGACCTGTCGTTCAATACGGCTGCTTCCTTCATAACCAACACCAACTGGCAGTCCTACTCCGGTGAGACCACCCTGTCCTACCTTGTGCAGTTCATGGGTCTCACTGTGCAGAACTTCGTTTCCGCTGGCACCGGTATCGCGGTCATGTTCGCGCTGATCCGCGGCTTCCGTCAGGTCAAGGAGCAGGGTCTGGGTTCCTTCTGGGTCGACCTCACCCGCACCGTCCTGTATGTGCTCATCCCGCTGAACCTCGTGTTCGGCATCTGCCTGGCTGCCGGTGGCGTCATCTCCAACTTCCAGCCGGCTCAGAAGGCTGAGCTCGTAGAACCCTGTCTCTTATACACATCTGACGCTGCCGACGACG
>CABSMZ010000154.1 GCA_902478875.1 uncultured Collinsella sp. | reverse complement strand
CGCAGCAAGCAGCTCAGAACGATTCTCCCCATCAACCACGGGCCAACCTCCTAGCAACAAAAAAGCGACTCCTCCCAAAAGAAGAGCCGCAACCAGCATATATCAGAAAGAACCGTTCCAACGCCAAACCGCCCTCACAACCAAGGCGGGCAGGAGCGAAGCGACTGCCAAAGGGATAGAACCCAACCGAGGTCCCGTTGTGCGGGAGCCCCGGGGAGGGCAAATATATAAGGTCGATCGCGAGTTCCGCACGAGCCGGAGAGCACTTAATGTGCTCTCCGTGCGAGTCAGGACTGTCCGAGCAGGCGACCTTATATATTTGCCCTCCCCGGGGCTCCTCGCCCGAACCCCTCAGCTAGTTCTTCAGCGAGTTCAGCGGCGCCGGGAAGCGTCCACCACGGTGGGCAAGCACGGTGCCGGCGTTGGGGTTCACCGGCATGATGGGCGCACGGCCAAACAGGCCGCCATACTCGACGCAGTCGCCCACGCCCTTGCCGATGGCAGGGATCACGCGCACGGCCGTGGTCTTGTTGTTGATGACGCCGATGGCCATCTCGTCGGCGATGATGCCGGCGATGGTCTCGACCGGGGTGTCACCGGGGATGGCGATCATGTCCAGGCCGACGGAGCACACGCAGGTCATGGCCTCGAGCTTCTCGAGGGAAAGCGCGCCGGCTTCGACGGCGGCGATCATGCCGGCGTCCTCGGACACGGGGATAAAGGCGCCGGAGAGACCGCCCACGCTGGAACTGGCCATGACGCCGCCCTTCTTGACGGCATCGTTGAGCATGGCGAGCGCGCAGGTCGTGCCGGGGCCACCGCAGGTGCCCACGCCGATGATCTCGAGGATGCGGGCAACGGAGTCGCCGATGGCAGGCGTGGGAGCCAGCGACAGGTCGACAATGCCTTTCTCGACACCCAGACGGCGGGCTGCCTCACGGCTCATGAGCTCGCCGGCGCGGGTGATCTTAAAGGCGGTCTGCTTGATTTTCTCGGCAACCTCCATCATCGAGGCGGAGTCGGGGAGCGTCTCCAAGGCAGCAGCCATAACGCCGGGGCCCGAGACGCCAACGTTGATGACGGCGTCGGCCTCGCCACCGCCGTGGACGGCGCCCGCCATAAACGGGGAGTCCTCGACCATGTTGGCAAAGCAGACAAACTTGGAGGCGCCAACGGAATCCTGGTCGGCCGTGAGTTTGGCGGCATCGATGATGGTCTGGGCGGCCATGAGCACGGCATCCATGTTGATACCGGCGCGCAGGCTGGCGACGTTTACGCTGGAGCAGACGCGGCTCGTGGTGGCGAGCGCCTGGGGGATGGACTGGATGACGCGGCGGTCGGCGTCACCGATGCCCTTCTGGACGAGTGCGGAGAAGCCGCCCAGGTAATCGATACCGAGCGTCTCGGCCGCGCGGTCGAGGGCATGCGCGATGGGGGTGAGGTCCTCATCCTTGCAGCACGCGGCGATCTGGGCCACCGGGGTGACGGAAACGCGCTTGTTGACGATGGGGATACCGTACTCGCGCTCGAGGTTCTCGGCGGTCTCGACCAGATGCTCAGCCGTGTGCGTCACGTGGTCGTAGATCTTCGTGCACATGCGGTCGAGGTTCTCGTCACCGCAACCCATGAGCGAAACACCCATGGTGATGGTCCTGATGTCGAGGTTCTGCTCCTCGACCATGCCGCGGGTTTCCGCGATTTCTGCGGGCGTGATCGCCATCCTTGCGCTCCTATCTGCCAAAACGAGCATAGTCTTATCTATTCTAACGTGCCGCACGTGCCAAGTGGCGCGTGCGGCACGTTTTGGTGCTCGGTTGTTTCCGTTGTGTTACTGCCCAAAGACCTCTTCGGCGATACGAGCGCTCTCGGCGGCGTCCTTGGCGTAGTAGTCAGCGCCGATCTGCTTGGCGTATTCGGGGGTGAGCACGGCGCCGCCTACGATGATCTTGACGCCCGGCACCTCGGCATGAAGCAACTTGATGGTCTCCTCCATGGCGACGACCGTGGTAGTCATAAGCGCCGAGAGGCCGACGAGTTTGATGTCGCGCTCCTTGACGGTCTTGAGTACCTCCTGCGGATCGACGTCGCGGCCCAGGTCAAAGACGGTGTAGCCGTAGTTGTCGAGCAGCATTTTGACGATGTTCTTGCCAATATCGTGGATGTCGCCCTTGACGGTGGCCACGCAGATCTTGCCCTTGTCGGCAATCTCGCCGGCGGGCATCAGGCGCTTGATGGTGTCGAAGCCCACGCGTGCGGCCTCGGCCGAGGCCATGAGCTGCGGCAGGAAGAACTTGCCCTGGTCAAAGAGGACGCCAACCTCGTCGAGGGCGGGGATAAAGTGATTGTTGATGAGGTCCATGGCGTCGTGGTCTGCCAGTAGACGCTCGGTCTCGGCAGCGATCTCGCCTTTGCGACCCGAGACGACCATGCGACGAATCGGGTCGTCGTTGCCGTCGGCGCCGGCGGTGCCCGCGGCAGGCGCGGCATCACTCGATGCGGCCTGAGCTGCTGCCGGGTTTGCGGCGATCTTGTACGGATCGGTCCAGTCGGCGTAGCGCTCGATGTATCCGGTCGAGCCCTCGTCCTCAACGCTCAGGACGCGATAGCTGTAGACGGTATCCATAAAGCGCTTGGAGCCCGGGTTCATGATGGGGGCGTCCAGACCCGCGCCAAAAGCGGCGGCCAAAAAGACCGAGCCCAGCAGCGGGCGGGCAGGCAGGCCAAAGCTGATGTTCGACACGCCGAGCGCGCACTTGACGCCCAGACGCTCCTTGCACAGGGACATGGCGCGCAGGATCTGCTCGGCCTGGCGTTGATTGGTCGAGGCGGTCATGACCAGGCAGTCGATGAGGATGCGGTCCGGGCCGATGCCGTAACGGGCAGCCTCGGCCACGATGTGCTCGGCGATGGCGAAGCGAGCCTCGGCGGTATCGGGGATGCCGCCTTCGTCGAGCGTAAGGCCGACAACGTTGGTGCCGTAGTGGGCGACCAGCGGAAAGATCTCATCCATGATCTGCTGCTTGCCATTGACCGAGTTGATGATGGGCTTGCCGGCGTAGCGGCGCACGGCGGCCTCGACGGCTGCGGGGTCGGTGGAGTCGATCTGCAGCGGCAGCAACGTGGAGCCCTGGAGCTGCTCGGTGGCCTGTTGGATGATCTTGACCTCGTCGATCTCGGGCAGGCCCACGTTAACGTCCAGGATGTCGGCGCCCTGTTCCTGCTGGCTGATACCCTGGCTCACGACGTAGTCCAGGTCGCCGTCGCGCAGGGCCTGCTGCAGGCGCTTTTTGCCGGTGGGGTTGATGCGCTCGCCGATGACGGCGATCTTGTGGCCGTCGCAGGGAAGGTCCACGACCGTTTGGGCGCTCGTGACCGACATGCTGGGCTTGCGGCGGCGCGGGCTGGGCGTGTGGTTATCGATAAGCGTGCGTAGCGCTGCCATGTGCGCCGGCGTGGTGCCGCAGCAGCCTCCCACGACGCTCACGCCGTCGGCGATCATGCCGGCGACGGCCTCGGCGTATTCGGGGGCCTGGATATCAAAGACGGTGTTGCCGTCGTCGTCCACATGGGGGAGTCCTGCGTTGGCCTGCACCATGATGGGTTTGTCGGTGACGGTGAGCATGCGTGCGGCAAGACCGCGGAGCTCGGCCGGTCCCTGGCTGCAGTTGATGCCTAAAACGTCGGCGCCGATGGCGTCGAGCGTGATGGCGGCCACCTCGGGACTCGTGCCCAGAAACGTGCGGCCGTCTTCCTCGAAGGTCATGGTGGCAAAGACGGGCAGGTCGGAGTTCTCGCGGCAGGCGAGGACGGCCGCCTTGATCTCGGCAAGGTCGGTCATGGTCTCGATAATAAAGAGGTCCACACCCGCGGCGACGCCGGCGCGCACTTCCTCGGCAAAGAGGTCGTAGGCCTCGTCGAAGCTCAGAGTACCCAGGGGGCGAAGCAGCGCGCCGATGGGGCCGATATCGCCGGCGACGTAGCGGGCGCCGGCCTCGCGGGCACAGGCGACGGCCGCGGCAAAGACGTCTGCCACGGTGGCGGCACCGTCGAGCTTGTGGGCGTTGGCGCCAAAGGTGTTGGCGGTAATCACGTCGCAGCCGGCCTCGACATATTGACGTTGGATATCAGTGATAACCTGGGGTTCCTCAAAGTTGAGCAGCTCGGGCAGGGCGCCCGCCTTCATACCAGCGGCCTGCAACATGGTGCCCATACCGCCGTCGAACAGCAAGTGCCCCGTGCCCTCGATGGCGGCGCGCAGGCGATCGTCCTTAATGCGCAGATCGTCGATCGTGCGCGTCTTGTACGTGGCACCGTTGCGACGTGCGGCGTCAACAGGCGCCGCCAGCGCGGCACCGTCCAGATCATGAGTGATAAGTATGTTTGAGCTATTCGCCATGTGCATCCATTTCGTCTAGAGCCCACTGAGGAATTTCTATTTGAAGAGATTTGTCGGGCTCGATATCTTCGATTCGCTTGTTGTAGTGGGCAAGAAGCCGTGCGACATTTAATCGAATTAGGCCTCGCTTGTAGAACGATAACTCTTCAATAT
>CABSMZ010000153.1 GCA_902478875.1 uncultured Collinsella sp. | reverse complement strand
ACCGAGCCGTACGCTTGAACTGAGAAGGGGGAGGCCTCGCGGCCTCCCCCTTTTTGCGTTGTATACACGTTGTGCTTTGGGACCTACCTCCCCCGTATGCGCTCTTACTCTTTGGCTGTATTTTGAGTCCTTCTAGTGTATTTGAGCGATAATTACTCGCATTGGCGTTAGGGAGGGCTTGATGTTTACCGTATTTGTCTTGGGCAATATTGCTTCGGGTAAGTCGACGGCCTGCCGCTATTTCGAATCTCGTGGCGCTATGCTTATCGATCTGGATGAGCTTGCAAAATCTCTGTATGTGCCGGGCTCTGATATCGTCAATACTCTCGCGGATGAATTCGGTTGGGACATTTTGGATGAGGAAGGCGGCATTCGCCGCAGCATCCTCGCTTCTCGAGCTTTCGCTTCTCCTGATTCGGTCGCACGGCTCAATGGCATCGTGCATCCCGTTCTGATTGAACAGCTTTCGCTTAGGATTCTCGATCCGGTTTGTTGTACGGTTTCATCTCCCCGTTATCCCTTTGCTGTGGTCGAGGTTTCTGCTCCGACTGGTTTTGAGGATGCATTTGGCTTGGCTGATGAAATTCTGGTCATCAGCGCCCCTTTGTCAGTTCGTCGCGAGCGCGCTATTCAACGTGGCATGGAGCCATCCGATTTCGATGCTCGTTCTGCTTGCCAGCCCGATGAGTCTGCGCTGTGCAATCTCGCTACAACGGTGATTGATAATGCCGCAGGCGATAATTCGCTCTTTGAGCAGCTTGACTCATGGCTTGCATGCCACGGGTTTATAGATACTCCGGATAAGGAGGAGGCCGATGCCTAAGGCACGTTTCTTTACGTGGTATCGCGTGACGCCACTTGCCGTTGTGTTCGTCTTCGGCCTTATTTCGCTCGTCTACTCGTGTGCCCCTGCCGCTTTCTTTAAGCCGCTGTATCCGATTGACTACGAGGCGTATGTAAAGCAATCCAGTATTTCGCATAATCTGGATCCGTATCTGGTGTGCGCTGTCATTAAGTCGGAATCGAATTGGGATTCCGAGGCCGAGTCGAATCAGGGTGCTCAGGGATTGATGCAGCTGATGCCCGAGACTGCCCAGGATATGATCGCCAAAGGCCTTGTCGACGGTGGCGAGTATTCGGCCGACAACCTTAACGATCCGGCTACGAATATCGAGTTTGGCTGTGCGTATCTCTCGTATCTTCTAGCGTATTTTAACGGGTCGACTGACAGTGCCATTGCCGCCTATAACGCCGGCATGGGCAATGTCGACGGATGGGCGCAGCAGGGTACGTCGCTTCATAATGCAATTACCTTTCCCGAGACGCAGGCGTATCTGATTCGTGTCAATAATGCCTGGGCTCGCTACAAGACCCTCTATCCCGATCGGTTCGTATAGGACTATGCCTGCCGCCTGCGTATACTGCAGATATATGAGTTAGGAGTATCCATGGCGGAATTTGAAGTAGAACGCGTTGGTGGTGAACTTAAGCGCTTTGGCGTTGAAGGCTCTGACGTGCCGTTTAAGGTCGTTTCTCCCTATGAGCCTGCCGGTTCCCAGCCTAAAGCCATTGAGTCGCTTGTGCAGGGCGTGAGGGACGGAGACCGCTATCAGGTTTTGCTGGGCGTGACTGGTTCGGGCAAGACCTTCACGATGGCAAAGACTATTGAGGCCCTGGGAAAGCCGACGCTGGTCATGGCTCCGAATAAAACGCTCGCTGCTCAGCTTGCGAGCGAGCTCAAAGAGTTCTTTCCCAATAACGCTGTGGTCTACTTTGTCTCGTATTACGACTACTATCAGCCCGAGGCGTATGTGCCGCAAAGCGATACATATATCGAGAAAGACTCCTCGATTAACGAAGAGGTCGAGATGCTGCGCCATCAGGCGACCGCGTCACTGCTCTCTCGACGTGATGTGATCGTTGTCGCATCGGTCTCGTGTATCTATGGCATTGGCTCTCCTGAGGACTATGCGGGTCTGGCTCCAAACGTCGACAAGAAGGTGCCGCTCGAGCGCGATGACTTTATCCATGCGCTTATCGACATTCAATATGATCGCAATGACTATGACCTGGCGCGTGGCACGTTCCGCGTGCGCGGCGATGTTGTCGACGTGTATCCGCCTTATGCCGAGCATCCGTTGCGGTTTGAGTTCTTTGGCGACGAGGTCGAGCTGATTGCCGAGATCGATGAGGTCACCGGTGAGATGCTTCGTGAGTACGAGGCCATCCCCGTATGGCCGGCATCGCATTACGTGACCGAGAAGCCGAAGGTCAAAGCGGCTCTGAAATCGATCAGCGAAGAGTGCGAGAAGCGCGTGGCGGAGCTCAAGGCGACCGACAAGTTGCTCGAGGCGCAACGTCTGCAGCAGCGTACCGATTATGATCTTGAGATGCTCGAGACGATGGGCTTTTGCAACGGCATCGAGAACTACTCGCGTCATCTGGACGGTCGCAAGCCGGGTGAGCCGCCGTTTACCCTAATCGATTACTTTCCTAAGGATATGCTCTGCATCATCGATGAGAGCCATGTGACGGTACCGCAGATTCGCGGCATGCACGAAGGTGACCGCTCGCGTAAGGTGACGCTGGTGGAACACGGTTTTCGCCTGCCCTCGGCGCTCGATAACCGCCCGCTTCGTTTCGATGAGTTTGAGGCAAGGATACCCCAGTTTATCTATGTTTCGGCCACGCCGGGCGACTACGAGCTGCGGGTGAGCCAAAACGACGTGGAGCAGATTATTCGTCCGACCGGCCTGCTCGACCCCAAGATCGACGTGCGTCCAGTACGCGGCCAGATTGACGATCTTGAGGACGAGATTCGCGA
Organism: uncultured Collinsella sp.; assembly: GCA_902478875.1. Lineage (GTDB taxonomy): Bacteria > Actinomycetota > Coriobacteriia > Coriobacteriales > Coriobacteriaceae > Collinsella. The sequence goes on along the minus strand of CABSMZ010000153.1, from coordinate 1,736 downwards.
GCGCGTTGCCCGCAAGGAGCGCGTGCTGGTGACCACGTTGACCAAGCGCATGGCCGAGGACCTGACCGACCATCTGCTCGACGCGGGCATTAAGGTCAATTACATGCACTCTGATACGGCGACAATGGACCGTGTCGAGATCCTGCGAACGCTGCGCGAGGGCAAGATCGATGTTCTCGTTGGCATCAACCTGCTCCGCGAGGGCTTGGATCTTCCCGAGGTCTCACTGGTGGCAATTCTCGATGCCGATAAGGAAGGCTTCTTGCGCAACCGCCGTTCGCTGATTCAGACGATTGGCCGTGCGGCCCGTAACGCCGATGGTGAAGTCATCATGTATGCAGACGTTGTGACCGATTCGATGAAAGAGGCCATCGAGGAGACGCAGCGCCGTCGCGAGATTCAGATGGCATATAACGAAGAACATGGCATTGTGCCCAAGACAGTGCGCAAGGCCATCAACGACATCTCAAGTTTTATTGCCGAGGCCGAAAAAACTGTGGGCTCCAAGGGACGCTCGAAGGGCGACTCTCTTGGCCATGGCGCATTCTATACGCCCGATGAGTCGGGCGAGGGCGGTGTGCCGGAAACGGTGGCGCCCGAGCAGACACTTGCGGAGCAGTTGCAAGAACTGCCGCATGACGAGCTTGTGCGGATCGTCGAAACCATGGAAGAGGATATGCGTAACGCTTCTGCCGCTATGGACTTTGAGGAGGCGGCGCGCCTGCGCGATGCTGTCGTTCAGATTCGGGCGATGCTCGAGGGTGCGTCTGAGGACGAGACGATCGAGCGCTTACGCTCGCAGGCCCGCAAGGGTTCCACGTTCGCATCGGGCAGAAAACGCCAGGGTGCACGGTTTAAGAAATAACGAACAGGCCCCGAGTTCCCTGTGGAGCTCGGGGCCTATGTCTTTTGCGCGCTGGAATTTGTGCGTTAGAGGTCTGCGATCAGGGCTTCAGCACAACGGATGCCGTCGGTGGCCGCGCTCATGATGCCGCCGGCATATCCAGCTCCCTCACCACAAGGGTAGAGGCCCGGGGTCGACACGGCATGGCACGTTCGGTCTCGGGTGACAGTGACCGGTGAGCTCGAACGAGTCTCCACGCCGGTAAGAACGGCATCGGGACGGTCGTAGCCTCGTAGCTTTTTTCCGAGTAGGGGAAGTCCCAGACGGAGCGACTCGACGATATGCTGCGGTAGGGCTTCGTCAATTGCCGTCCAGGTCACACCGAGCGGATAGGTGGGCTTTACCTTTCCGGGCGCCTTGCTGGCGCGTCCTGCGAGGAAATCTCCGACGAGTTGTGCCGGTGCGTTCCAGTTGGAACCGCCCAGGCGATAGGCGGCTGCCTCGCAGGCACGCTGGAGCTCGATACCGGCAAGCGGGTCATCGTTGGGAAGGTCCTCAGGCGTGACGTTAACGAGCAGGGCGGCATTTGCGTTGCGTCCGTCGCGGGCATTGAGACTGGCCCCGTTGACGCACAGATGGCACGGTTCTGAAGAGGCGGCAACAACCTGTCCGCCGGGGCACATGCAAAACGAGAACACGCTGCGGCCGTTGGGAAGATGGGCAACAAGTTTGTAGGGGGCCGCCCCGAGCGCTGGATGTCCCGCCGAGGCTCCATATTGGGCTCGGTCGATGTCGCGTTGCGGATGCTCGATGCGAACGCCCATGGCAAAGGTCTTTTGTGCGAGGGCCACGTTGTGGTCCTTAAGGCTGTCTCTTATACACATCTCCGAGC
>CABSMZ010000152.1 GCA_902478875.1 uncultured Collinsella sp. | reverse complement strand
GGTATCGGGTTCCCACATTCATCCGCACATGTGCGGATGAATGTGGGAGGTGTTCTGATGAGGTTGATAATCAAGGCCAAAGAAATAAAAATTTCTCTAGCACGCGGCGAAAATCTTTGTTACTATAGTCGAGCTAACGGGTTGTGGCTCAGTTTGGTAGAGCACTGCGTTCGGGACGCAGGGGTCGCTGGTTCAAATCCAGTCAACCCGACCAGAGCATGAGGAGGGACCGCTTCTTGCGGTCCCTTTTTTTAGCTAGTGTTGTGATACCGCGATACCCGCGGTATACTCATTCGAGCTTGTCTCGCTGTATTGTGGAGGTCTACATGTTTGGACTGAGGGCTCCTGAGCTCATCATTATTCTCGTCGTTGTCCTGATTATCTTCGGGCCCAAGAACCTGCCGAAGCTCGGCAAGTCCCTCGGCTCTACCGTCAAGAATATCCGTGAGGGTATGGAGGGCGACGATAAGGCCGAGACCAAGCAGGCCGAGGAGGTCGTGGTCGAGCAGTCCGAGGAGGACAAGGAGATCGCTGAGCTCGAGGCCAAGCTCGCTGCTGCCAAGAAGAAGCAGGCAGAGGACAGCGACGCGGACGCAGAGTAGTCCCATCCCTTTGGGGTGAGCACCTGACCGGCTTGCCCGCAGGCTAGCCGGTCTTTTTCGTTTTGTTGACAGTTGATTGTTTGATCAGAGTTGGGGAGATATCCGTATGGACGCAAGCCAGATCGTACTGACCGCTGAGGGCCGCCAGAAGCTCGTCGAGGAGCTCGCTTGGCGTGAGGGCGATTACGCCAAGGAGATCGTCGAGGACATCAAGGAAGCCCGCGCGTTCGGCGACCTTTCGGAGAACTCCGAGTACGACGCCGCTAAGGACAAGCAGGCCCAGAACGCCGCTCGTATTGCCGAGATCCAGGCCATCCTCGCCAACGCTCAGGTTGCTGCCACCACGGGCGACCTGACCGTCTCCATCGGTTCCACCGTTTCGCTGATTGATCCCAACGGCGAGGTCATGGAAGTCACGCTCGTCGGTACCACCGAGACCAACTCGCTCGAGCACAAGATTTCCAACGAGTCTCCGGTCGGTCACGCCATCATCGGTCACGGCGAGGGCGACTCCGTCGAGGTCGTTACGCCTTCCGGCAAGACTCGCGTCTACACCATCGCCAAGATCGCACGCTAGACCACGGTCCCGCGTAAAGGTATGTTTTCGCTCCCTGGGACCGAATCCTGGGGAGCGTTTTAGTTTGAGGAGCTAACTTATGGCAGAGAACCAGAACGCCGCAGATCAGGCATCGACGCTCAACGACGAGCGCGCCACCCGCCTGGCCAAGCGCGCCGCCCTGTTCGAGGCGGGCCAGAACCCCTATCCCGAGCACTCTGAGCTTGAGGACTACGTCGCCGATATCGAGACTAAGTACGCCGAGCTTGCCGATGGCGAGGACACCGAGGACGTCGTGAAGATCGCCGGCCGCGTGGTCGCCAAGCGCGGTCAGGGCAAGATAATGTTCATCGTCGTACGCGATGCGACTGCCGAGATTCAGCTGTTCTGCCGCATCAACGACATGGACGAGGCTGCCTGGAATACGCTCAAGGCGCTCGACCTGGGCGACATCCTGGGCGTGACCGGCGTGGTCGTGCGCACCCAGCGCGGCCAGCTTTCCGTTGCCCCTAAGAGCGCGACCCTGCTTTCCAAGGCCGTTCGTCCGCTGCCCGAGAAGTTCCACGGTCTTTCCGACAAGGAGACCCGCTATCGCCAGCGCTATGTCGACCTGATCGCCAACGACGACGTTCGCGAGACCTTCCGTAAGCGTTCGCAGATTCTCTCTACCTTCCGTCGCTTTATGGAGTCCGACGGCTACATGGAGGTCGAGACCCCCATCCTGCAGACCATCCAGGGCGGCGCTACTGCCAAGCCGTTCATTACCCACTTCAACGCGCTCGATCAGGAGTGCTACCTGCGTATTGCCACCGAGCTGCACCTCAAGCGCTGCATCGTCGGTGGTTTTGAGCGCGTGTTCGAGATCGGCCGCATCTTCCGTAACGAGGGCATGGACCTCACCCACAACCCCGAGTTCACCACGATGGAGGCCTACCGTGCCTTCTCCGACCTCGAGGGCATGAAGGCGCTCGCCCAGGGTGTCATTAAGGCGGCTAACAAGGCCATCGGCAACCCCGAGGTCATCGAGTACCAGGGCCAGACCATCGACCTTTCTGGTGAGTGGGCCAGCCGTCCCATGACCGACATCGTCTCCGACGTGCTCGGCAAGCAGGTCACCATCGACACGCCGGTCGAGGAGCTTGCTGCCGCCGCGCGCGAGAAGGGCCTGGAGATTAAGCCCGAGTGGACCGCCGGCAAGATTATCGCCGAGATCTACGATGAGCTGGGCGAGGACACCATCGTCAACCCGACCTTCGTGTGCGATTACCCCATCGAGGTCAGCCCGCTCGCCAAGCGTTTTGAGGACGACCCGCGTTTGACCCACCGCTTTGAGCTGGTCATCGCCGGCCACGAGTACGCCAACGCATTCTCCGAGCTCAACGACCCGGTCGACCAGGCTGAGCGCTTTGCTGCCCAGATGGCCGAGAAGGCCGGCGGCGACGATGAGGCCATGGAGTATGACGAGGACTACGTGCGCGCCCTCGAGTACGGTATGCCTCCCGCGGGCGGCATTGGCATTGGTATCGACCGCGTGGTCATGCTGCTTACTAACCAGGCTTCTATCCGCGACGTCCTGCTGTTCCCGCACATGAAGCCCGAGAAGGGTTTCCAGTCCGGTGCCGCTGCCGCCAAGGCTGCAGAGGCCGGCAACGCCGCGAGCCCATTCGTTAAGTCGCTTAAGCCCACGCTCGATTACTCCAAGATCGCCGTTGAGCCGCTGTTCGAGGAGTTCGTCGACTTTGATACCTTCTCCAAGAGCGATTTCCGCGCTGTGAAGGTCAAGGCATGCGAGGCCGTCAAGAAGTCCAAGAAGCTGCTGAACTTTACGCTCGACGACGGCACCGGCACCGACCGCACCATCCTCTCCGGTATTCACGCTTATTACGAGCCCGAGGACCTGGTCGGCAAGACCTTGCTCGCCATCACCAACCTGCCTCCGCGCAAGATGATGGGCATCCCCAGCTGCGGCATGCTCATCAGTGCCATCCACGAGGAGGATGGTGAGGAGCGCCTCAACCTGATCCAGCTCGACGCCTCCATCCCCGCCGGCGCAAAGATGTACTAACTAGTTACGCGGTTCTACGAACCGCGTAACGGCTCGACGCTGCGCGGGCCGCATTTGGACAATCTGACGTTCAACTTCAAGGGCGCGACCAGAAGGTCAGCGCCCTTTCGTTTCACGTCACCTTGTCTCAAATGCGGCCCGCTCGCTGACGTTGCCAATACATCGGCGTTGCCTTGGCCGTCAATAGTCATTGGGGACGTTCTTAAACGACTACCCAACGGCTATTGAGCACATGGCTCGCATGGCAGCCGTCTCTTTTATGTTTCCTTTAGCCGTCGCTGCCTAGGATGGGGGTTAGTCGGTAGGAAGGGAGCGTCTATATGGACGACGCGAGCGAGCGTGCAATCGAAGAGGACATGCTCGATCAGTTCAATTACTTTGACGATGAGGATGAGGAGCTAATCGATCGTCGCGAGCCGGCATCGCTTGACTCATTTGATCTGGTCGATGAAGAGACTGATGAGGTTGAGGACGAATCAACGGAGCCCCCACAGTCTTCGCGCCTTGACTCGCTGCTTTCGAGAGCCCCCATGCACCACGGCGTTCGTGCCGGCGCGCTCCATATGAAAACTGACTGGCACCAGATCGTGACGGCAGGCGATGAGCTTGCCGTCGATGCGCCGCTCACCGATAAATCATCCATCATCTGCCGCACCGGTATGCTTATGCTCGCGAGCGGAACGGGTGCCTGGCGTGTACGCGATACCATGAATCGTGTTGCTGACGTGCTCGGCGTCACAATTCACGTCGACCTGAGTCTCCTATCGTTTGAGTGCACCTGCATCGAAGATGGCCACTGCTTTAATGAGGTCGTCAGCTTGCCCACAACGGGCGTCAATACCCATCGCATTTGGATGATGGAGAGTTTCCTCAAGGAAATCGAGACCTATGGTCGTCGCTTCACGGTGCACGAGTATCACGAGATGCTCAAGACCGTTGAGAGTTCAAAACCCGATTACTCTCCCTGGCAACAGGGCCTTGCGGCAGCTTGTGCTTGCGGCGCCTTTGTCTTTTTGCTCGGCGGCGGCCCTATCGAGATGGCCTGCGCGTTTGTGGGCGCGGGTGTCGGCAACTTTGCCCGCTCCCATATTCTCAAGCAAGGCCTTGGTCAGTTCAGCGCGCTGACGACCGGCGTTGCGCTCGCTTGCGTTTCGTATCTGCTGGCATTGCTCGGCCTTGGCCAGGTCATACCGGGGGCAATGTCGCACCAAGAAGGCTATATCGGCGCCATGCTCTTTGTGATTCCCGGCTTTCCCCTCATTACGGCAGGCCTCGACATCGCTAAGCTCGATATGCGAAGCGGCATTGAGCGTCTTTCGTATGCCGTGTCGATTATTGTGATGGCGACCCTTGTGGGCTGGATGGTTGCA
>CABSMZ010000151.1 GCA_902478875.1 uncultured Collinsella sp. | reverse complement strand
ATGCAGCAGGGGCTCTCAATGTTTTTATGTCCTGCTCATATCGTCTGTGCCGGCAGTTTGGGACACTCCTTGCGTTAATAGGCTGGCGCGCGTCAACCTGTTCTCATTGCAGCAAAAAAATCGCCCCGTTCTCGGTTGAGGACGGGGCGATTCGTCTTTTGGACTTGTGCAGCCAGGCTTATGCAAAGCGGGCGACGAGCTCCTGGAGCACGTCGGTCATCTTGACGAGCGAACTGACCGGGACGAACTCGTTGACGCCGTGGTAGCAATAGCCGCCGGTGGAAAGGTTGGGGCAGGGCAGACCGCGGAACGACAGCTGGGCGCCGTCGGTGCCGCCACGAATCGGCAGCACTTGGGGCTCAACGCCGCAGACAAGGTAGGCTTCCTTGGCAACATCAATAAGCTCGGGATAGTCACGAACGATCTCGGCCATATTTCGATACTGCTGCTTAATCTCGACCGTCACGCGCTCCTCACCCAGACGCTGGTTGAGCATCGAGGCAGCGGCATCAATAAGGTCGAGTTTCTGCTGGAACTTGGCGGCGTCATGGTCGCGGACGATATAGCGCGCTGTGGCGTGATCGACGGTCGCAGATACACCCTCAAGGTGATAAAAGCCCTCGTAGCCTTCCGTATACTCCGGGCGCTGCACGTAGGGGAGCAACGCGTTGAAGTCGCAGAACAGATTGCCTGCGTTGACCATACGGCCCTTAGCGTCGCCCGGGTGGATGGACTGGCCCTCAAAGCAGACGGTCGCCTCGGCGGCGTTAAAGCATTCCCACTCCAGTTCGCCGATGGGGCCGCCGTCGACCGTGTAGGCGTACTTGCAGCCAAAGGTATCGATATCCAACAGCTCGGCTCCGTGGCCGATCTCCTCGTCAGGGCAGAAGCAAATGCCGAGTGCGGGATGGGGCAGAGAAGGGTCCTGAGCGATACGCGCGACAAGCGACATGATCTCGGCGACGCCTGCCTTGTCGTCTGCGCCCAGCAGCGTGGTGCCGTCGCTGCAGACCAGGTCCTCACCCGCGAGGTCATTCAGGGCGGGAAGCTTGGCGGTACTCATGGCAACGGGTTTACCGTCAACCGTGCCGCAGACCAGGTTGCCGCCTTCGTAGTGCACGATGTGCGGCTTCACGCCGGCGCCCGGTGCAACTTCGGTGGTGTCGAGATGGGCGATCAGGCCCAGGGCGGGCTTGTCCTCAGCGCCCGCACTTGCGGGGACATGCGCGCAGACATAGGCGTGCTCGGTCACGTGGGCATCTTCCGCACCAAGCTCGCGCAGCTCTTCAGCCAGCACGTTGGCAAGGTCAAACTGAACGGCGCTCGAGGGTACCTGGTCGCAGTTTGCATCCTCGGACTGCGTGTTGATCTGGACGTAGCGCAAAAAGCGTTCGAGGACATCGGGGCTCGTGGTGGTGTTTTCCATAAAGACCGCTCCAATCTTGGTCGTCGTGTGCAACAAGAACTCTAGCACGGTATGCCACGGCATACCACGACGCTTGGATGGGGTAGAATCAGCCATTGAATGCAGAAGGGACGGAAGATCATGGATACGACAAATAGCTCGCGCGAACTACATCTGACGGTGGCGAACGAAGACTACTTGGAGTGCATGGTTCGCATTGAAAGCGAAGAGGGGGAAACCAACGGCGTGCGATCGGTCGACATCGCGCAGCGCCTTGGCGTCTCCAAGGCATCGGTCAATAAAGCGGTTTCGGCGCTCAAGGCATCCGAGCTTGTCGAGCAATCGCACTACGGCAAGGTAATCCTGACCGATCGCGGCCGCGAGGTTGGCACGGCTATCTGGTACCGTCATCGCCTCATCCGCACGTTTTTGGTTCAGGAGCTCGGTGTCGAATTTGAGCGAGCCGATTCCGAGGCCTGCATGATGGAGCATGCGCTATCCGAGGACACGATGAGCCGCTGGCTCGCCTATCTCGAAAAGCAGGGAATCAGCGTCGAGGAATAGCGGGATATATATGGATACGAGTTATTACAACCGCTTTGGTGCCGAGGAACTTACGCGCCGCTTGTCGAGCGAGACCTTGTTGGCGCAGGGCCCCATGGGCAGTGTTCTGTTGAGTGAGTACGATGCCGCCGATATTCCACCGGCGTTTTGGAATCTGGCAGAGCCGCAGACCGTTTCTCGTATCCATCGCTTGTATGTCGCCGCCGGCGCGCAGGTACTCATTACCAATACCTTTCAGGCATCAAGCTATGCCCTCAAGCACGACCAGATTGCGCCGTCCGTGGCGGAGGTCAATCGCGGGGCCGTCGACGATGCCCGCCAGGCGCACCCTCAGCTGCTGCTGGGCTCGATGGGTCCGATCGGTATTGAGTGGTTTGCCGAGGACTCTGCCGAGTTTCGTGAGATCCGAGGCATTGCGCGCGAACAGGCGCACGCCTTACTCAATGCTGGTGTTGATGGTCTGCTGATCGAGACGGTGACGTCTATCCGTAATTTGCAGCCCATGCTTGCCGGCGCTCGAGATGCCGCTGACGGCATGCCTGTCCTGGTGAGTTTTGTCGTTGATGACAAAGGCGACCTGTTGGGCGATGGCCTCAACATCGAGGCAGCCGTTTTGTACGCCGAAAAACACGGCGCAAACTCGGTTGGTGTTAATTGCTGTTCGCTTGCGGCCGCGAACGCGGCGGTGCCCAGGATGGTTGCATCGGCGACTACTCCCGTCACGGTGCGTCCCAACGTGGGCGATCCGGTCCAGACTCAGGATGGCCCCGTATGGCACGAGAACCCCGAAGCTTTCGCGCGCGCATGCATCGAATGGAGACATGCCGGTGCCGCAATGGTGGGCAGTTGCTGTGGAACCACGGCAATCACTACGGCAGCGATGGCCGAGGCGCTCGATATATAAAGGGCAAAACCGCTCCATACGGGGCGGTTTTTTTATTGCCTGCATGTCCTCGGCAGCATTTGCCCAAATGGTGAATGCTGGTGCCGGCAGGTTGCCGAGTGTGTATCGCGGGTATACCTCATGCGTACCATGATCCAAACACTGTGAGGTGTCTGCGCGTGTGCGCGATAATTCATTTTGGAACTGACGGTTGGCGCGCTCGCGTCGATGAGGACTTCACTGCCGATAACGTTGCCCGTATCGCCGATGCCGTCGGCGAGTTGTGGCAAAAGACCAATCCGGGCAAAACGGTATATATAGGGTTCGACACTCGGCCCCTGGCGCGCGAGTTCGCTGAGCTTGCGGCGGGTGTGCTAGCAGCGCACGGGCTAGACGCCGTGCTCGCTTCGCGACCTGTTCCGACCCCTGCCCTTACGTGGGCGGCGGCTTATGACGGTGAGGCGTGCGGCGCGCTCATGGTGACGGGGTCCCATCATCCGCAGGGTTATCTGTGTCTCAAGATTCGCATGGGTGACGGCTCGACCGCCAACCAGGATGTCATCGAAGAGCTCGAAGAGACCATGGCTCCCGAGCCAATGGGGATCGAGGGGCAATATCGCACCGCGGATATCATTCCTGACTATATGCAAGCGGTGGCATCATTTGTCGATGCCGAAGCCATCCGCGCCGCGCACCTGCGCGTGGTTGTTGACCCCATGGGCGGCGCAGCCCAGGGCTATCTAGCCGACTTGCTGCGCGAGCTTGGCGTTGAGGTGCACGAGATTCACGCCGGGCAGGCGCCTGACCAAGAAGATATCTGCCCCGACCCCGTTGAGCCGTGGGTGGACGCTTGCGAGCATACGGTTATCGAGGACGGAGCTTGCGCTGGCCTGGTGACCGACGGCGACGCCGACCGTATCGGCGCGGTTGACGAGCGCGGCAGATATATACATCCGCATCAGATCATGGCGCTCGTTTTGGGCGACTTGGTTCAATTTCGTAATTTGGAGGGGCGCGTCGTCGTCAATCTTTCATGCTCGACGCTCGTGCGTCGCATTGCCGAGGCGCTTGGCTGCCGCGTGACCGTCAAACCAGTCGGTTTCAAATATATAGCGGCGGAGATGAAGAAGGGCGGCGTCCTCATAGGCGGCGAAGAAGCCGGTGGTATCGGCATCGCCGCGCATATGCCCGAGCGCGATGGAATCCTCGCCTGTCTGATTCTGTGTGAGCTTATGGCAAAGACGGACGCGCCTTTGGGCGTTCTGGTCGACCAACTCGAGGACAGATTTGGTAAGACGAGTTACGGTCGACGCGATTTGCGCCTTGAGGCCGAAGATGCCGAAACGTTACGAACCCTGCTGCCGGGCGTAAACCCCAAGTCGATTTGTGGCAAGGTACCGCAAAACGTTAGTCATATGGATGGCTTGCGTTTAGCATTCGAGGATGATACGTGGCTGCTGGTCCGTCCTAGCGGGACCGAACCAGTGGTGCGCGTCTACGCCGAGGGGTTCTCGGTGGAAGAACGTGATGAGTTGCTCGATGCTGGCTGTGCTTTAGCTAGGGGAACGTATCCGCTTTAACCATGAGGCTGCCTTATATAAAGAGATGCTCGGCGAGCGGTAGTTAACGGCTGGCAAACGTTAGTCGGATCCCAAATTGTGTAGGAAATGTGTACGCCCAGATTCCCGCCCACGGCGCCCCTCCGGTCTGGCAATATATCTCCTTGCCGCGCGGCCCGGTCGGACCG
>CABSMZ010000150.1 GCA_902478875.1 uncultured Collinsella sp. | reverse complement strand
TGTGTATAAGAGACAGCTCATGGGCCCCGCCACCTGCATGAAGGCCGGCCTTGGCGCTGCCGCCGTGGCGCTCGGCCCCATCAAGGTGGGCGCCGTGGTCTCGGTCAACGCCTGCGGCAACGTTGTCGACCCCTTCACCGGCGAGTGGGTCGCCGGTATGCGCGCCGCAGCCGATAGCGACCAGATCGTCGACATGGAACTCGCAGCCTTTGCCGCCGCCGGATCCATGCAGATGCCGCTCGACCGCACCAACACCACCATCAGCTGCATCGTCACCAACGTGGAACTCACTAAGGCACAAGCCACCAAGGTCTCTCAGATGGCCGCAGACGCCTACGCACACGCCATCCGTCCCACGCACACCACCAACGATGGCGACACCATCTACACCCTCGCCAGCGGCAAACTGGGCGCCCAGGCAAGCGCCGCCGTTCCCCTAGACCTGCTGGGCATGCTCGCCGTAAGGGCTTTGCAAACCGCCATCGTAAACGGAGCCAAAACCGCCAAAACCTCCCACGGCATCCCCGGCGCCGCGAAGTAAACTAGCTCGTCCGGTTGCCCGGTGGGTCTTGGTTATGTTTGCTGCTCTACAGTCCTGGCTCGCACGAAGAGCACATTAAGTGCTCTTCGGCTCGTGCGGAACTCGCGACAAACATGACCAAGACCCACCGGGCAACCTACCAACCAAGTCTTTTCAGCCCAGGCCCATGTGTACCGCGCGTCCAAGATCTTCAAATTCAGCTTGCTGACATAAAGCAAGACATAACAGAGGACCCCTGGTCCTTAACTTGATACGAGTTCCGCACGCAAAGGAGGCGCCAGTGGCGCCTCCGTCTTGCGCAGGACTGTTCGAAGTAGCAAGTTAAGGACCAGGGGTCCCCGTTACCCGAGCGTTTCTGCCCTAGTTGAATTTGAAGATCTTTGAGGCAAGACGGTATAGGCCAAGTGTGGTTTTGTCTCCGGCACGACCGCGGAGGTTAGTGAAGAAGCCGACCACACCGTAACGTGCACGACGATACATACGCTCGTCATAGGCCTTCAAATCATTCCACAGCGTCTTCAGGCGCTCGTCGGCGCAATCCTCGTCGGAAAGCTTGGTGAGCACCGAGCAGATCGCCATCATCATAGTGAAATAACCCATCATGTACGAGCGCAGACGCGACGACTCAACATCGCTGTACAGGTGGAACGACTCCATCATGATGCGCGTCACACGGAACTGCTGGTCCAGGCGCTTGACCATCGTGGCCTCGTTGACGCTCTGGCCCTCGCGACCGATAAAGTAGCGATAGAGGTCGATGTCGGCGTAGTACATGGTCTTGCAACGCGGCAGCGGCACGTAGGCGTAGATGTTGTCCACATAGAACGTGTGCGGCGGCATGGGAAGGTTGGACTCGCGCAGCACATCCGTGCGATAGCACAGGCTGTGCATGAGCAGATTCTGGTCCAGGCGGAAATGGCCAATCTGGTCCCAGGTAAAGATCTTTTTTCGAGGCAAGGCAAACTTGTAACCAATGGCCGTATGCGTACCCTCGTAAACCTTCTCGTACACGTAGTTCGAGATAAACAGGTCAACGCGCTGGTCGCGCTCTTCAAAGCCGCGCAGAATCGACAGCATGGTCGAAAGGGCAGCGCCGTCAAGCCAGTCGTCCGAGTCGACAACCTTGTAGTAGGTGCCCTGCGCCTCGCGCAGACCCGAAAGGACGGCAATACCGTGGCCGCCATTCTCCTGGTGCACCGCGTGGATGATTCCAGGATAACGGGCCTCCCACTCGTCGGCCTTGGCGGCCGTCTCATCCTTGGAGCCGTCGTCCACCACGATAATCTCGATATCGGTGGCATAATTGCTCCCCTCCAAGATGGAGGTGATGCAATGGTCTATGTCCTTAGCGGCGTTATACGAGGGAATACCGAATGTTATGACTTTATGCATGGCAGGCGATAATCTCATCCGAAAGATCGAGGGCGGAATTGGTCACGGCATCCATATCGTAGTAACGATACTCGGCCAGACGACCCACCGGGTGGAAGTTTGTCAGGTTCTGGACGCGCTCAAGATAGCGCTCATAGAGCTCACGGTTCTCGGGCTCAAGAATGGCGTAATACGGCGTCTCGCCCGAGCCGGGCGTATAGGCCTTGGAGTACTCCTTCATGATGGTGGTCTTGCCGGGCAGAACCTGACCGGTCATGTTCTTGAACTCGGTAATGCGCGTGTAATCCTCGCTCGTGGTGTAGTTGACGGTACCCACGGGCTGGAACTGATCCATATCGAGCGTCTCGAACTTCATGTCGAGCGTGCGGTACGGCAGCGCGCCCAGGTCGAGGTTGAACAGCTCATCGAGCGGACCGGTATAGACGATCTCGCCGCCGTAGACCTTGCCGTCGACCTTGACGGTTGTCTCGTCGATCTCGAAGAGATCGCGAGCATCCACGTCGCAGAACACATCAATCAGGTCGTGGTCGAGCATGTGCTCAAACAGCGCCGTGTAGCCATCCTGCGGCATACCCTGGAAGGGGGCCTGCGGGAAGTAGCGGTCATCGTCGCCCACAAAGACGGGAACGCGGCCAGTGATCGAGGGATCGATCTGGTCGGGCGTCTGGCCCCACTGCTTCATGGTGTAATGCAAAAAGACGTTCTCGTAGACGTAATCGGCGACCTCGGCCAAGTCGGGGTCGTTCTTCTTACGCAGCTCCATAATGGGCACTTTGACATCCTTGCCAAAGGTCTCCACGAGCTTCTGATACAGCTCCTCGCCGCGCTCATCACCAAAGGCGAGCTTGAGACTCGCATGGCTGAAGGGCACGGGCATAAGGGTACCGTTGATGTTGGCGAGCACCTTGTGCTGATAATCCGTCCACTTGGTAAAGCGCGACAGGAAATTATGCACACGCTCGTTAAAGGTGTGATAGATATGCGGACCGTACTCGTGGATCAGGATTCCGGCCTCGTCAGTGCAGTCATAGGCATTGCCCGCAATGTGGCTACGGCGCTCCAAAACGGCAACACGATAGCCGATGGTCTCGGCAAGACGGCGGGCGCAAACGGCACCGGCATATCCAGCACCGACGACAATCATGTCGTACGCGCCGGCGTTAAAGCCTTCAGGCAGGCCTGAGGTAATCTGCATCGATACTCCTTGTCAAAAGCCACGGGCTCGTTAGCTGGGCTTTTCTCGAACATTCTTCGAGACATATTTATCAGAGCGATTATAGCGCTAATGCGTCCTATAATGAGCTTGCCACACAAGGAAAGCTCAAGCACCGCGGCGTACATTATTGAAAGGTAAACCCGCTAGCAGCGGGTTTATTCGTGAACAGCCGGGCGCCTGGAGCTTAGCGAAACGCTTGCAAGGAGTAACATGAGCGATTTCCTAAACCGTATGAAGTCTGCCGCCAAGGCCGACCTTAAGACCATCGTCCTGCCCGAGGGCGAGGACCCGCGCACCATCGTCGCGGCCAACAAGATCATCGAGGAAGGCCTGGCCAACATCGTCATCCTGGGCGATCCCAACGAGATCAACGTCCCCGGCGCCACCGTCATCGATCCGCGCAACGCCGAGAAGCACGAGGAGTACGCACAGAAGTTTGCCGAGCTCCGCGCCAAGAAGGGCGTTACCATCGAGCAGGCTCGCGCCCAGGTGATGGACGCCACCTACTTTGGCACTATGATGGTCAAGATGGGCGACGCCGACGGCCTGGTCTCCGGCGCCTGCCACTCCACCGCCGATACCCTGCGCCCCGCGCTGCAGATTCTCAAGACCGCCCCAGGCACCAAGCTGGTCTCGGCCTTCTTCGTGATGTGCACCGACACCCCGCAGTTCGGCACCGACGGCACGCTGATCTTCGCCGACTGCGGCCTCAACATCAACCCGTCCTCCGACGAGCTCTCCGAGATCGCCATCGCCTCCGCTCACTCCTGGTCCACCTTCATGGGCAACGTTGAGCCGCACGTGGCCATGCTCTCCTACTCCACCATGGGCTCCGCTGGCGGCGAGGTCGCCAAGAAGGTCCAAGAGGCCGTGAAGTTCTGCAAGGAGAAGGCTCCCGAGCTCGCCATCGACGGCGACCTGCAGCTCGATGCCGCTATCGTCCCCACCGTCGCCCAGCTCAAGGCTCCCGGCTCCTCTGTCGCCGGCAAGGCCAACGTGCTCGTGTTCCCCGACCTCGAGGCCGGCAACATCGGCTACAAGCTGGTCCAGCGCTTCGCCGGCGCCGACGCCTACGGCCCCATCCTGCAGGGCATCGCCAAGCCGGTCAACGACCTGTCGCGCGGCTGCTCTGCCGACGACATCGTGGGTGTCGTAGCCATCACCGCCGTCCAGGCTCAGATGGCTGAGTAGCGGACGCACTCGCCCGAAGGCCGTACGGGCTAACCCCTGAAAACGTCCTCGACCAATGAAACGCCCCCGTTCTGCTCCTTCGGAGCTACGAACGGGGGCGTTTCTGGTCTGACGCTCCTATTTGGCAAGGTGTTTTTTAGAATCCATTTTGCGCTCGGCCTCGAAGGCCCGCCTGTCCCAATCGAGCGGAAGTCCGGCCTCGACCCATGCCTCGTAGGCCCTCCTTATGGGCTTGAGCTCCCTTTGGCCCCTCTCCAGCATCGAGATGTACTTCTCG
>CABSMZ010000149.1 GCA_902478875.1 uncultured Collinsella sp. | reverse complement strand
CTCTCCGTCGTCGGCAGCGTCAGATGTGTATAAGAGACAGACCATTAGGAACACGCCGGCTTTGACCATGGTGGACGAATGCAGCAGGGCGCTCGTGGGCGTGGGGGCAACCATGGCGCCGAGCAGCCAGGTATGGAACGGCATCTGCGCGGCCTTGGTAAGGGCGGCGAGCGACAGCAGAACGACCGGCATCACCAGCAGCGCGGATTGCGCGGTTCCGGCGCCGGAAAGCTCGATCATGCCCGAGATGGTCAGCGGCATGTCGTTAACGTGCAGGTACATGAGTCCGGCCAAAAACGCGATGCCGCCCAGCATGTTGAGGATGATCTGGGTGAAGGCGTTCTTGATGGCCTCGGGCGTGCGCGTGTAGCCAATCATGAGGAACGAGCACACGGTGGTGATTTCCCAGCCGCAGAACAGCCACTCAAGGTTATCGCTCGTCACGATGACGAACATGGCCGAGAGGAACAGGAACATAAGCGCCAGGAACTGCGGGCGACGGTCGGGCGCGGTCTGCCCGCGCAGCGCGGCCTCGTGCTCGTCATGGGCCTGGAAGTCCTTCATGTAACCCAGGGCATACACGCAGATTAGACTGCCGACGATACCGACGGCGAGGACCATGATCACGCTCATGTAGTCCAGGTAGAGCGGCGTCGCCGTGACGGCCTCGGCCGCGGGCAGCGTCATGGCTGCAAAGGCGAGCGAGCCCACCAGCTGCACCACGCCGAGCACCGTGGTGAGCGTGCTCTTATATTTACGCGCGTTGTACAGGATGACGGCGCACAGAATCACGTCGATGGCGGAGCTGATGATCGAGAGCACATGCGAGGTGCCGGGGGCAACCTCAAAGCTCTGCGGACCCGTGCCAAAAAACATGACGGCGACTACAACTGTCACCGCCATAATAATGCCGGAACCTATGAGCCCCACCGCATCGCGAGCTCGGTCACCGCGCGCAAGCAGCATGCCCAGCGCCGGTACCAGCGGAAACAGGGTAAGGAAATACAGTAGCGTCATACCATCGCTCCCCCATGCAAAAACGCTGCAATTGTTTAACGTTATAGCTCAATTGAGGAGTAGCGGCGACAGGTTTTCGGTCAACTGGGGAGTTTTAGGCGTACGGGGCAAGGGCGCGTCCGCATTGGAGTAGAGAGGCGGCAAGAAAAATGCGCCCCTGTGGGCGCACCATCCCGTTTGCTATTCCGCCTTTTTAACGCGCGGCTTGCGACCGCGCGGCTTATCGACCAGCGCGGCCTCACCGCCCTCGCGGTACTGGCGACACCAAGCCTTGACCGAAGACTCGCTGGGAATCTTGTGCTTGATCATGGCCTCGCGAACCGTTAAGCCGTTTTCCAAGCGGTCCTTGACCACGGCGAGCTTAACTTCGTACGAATAGGTGTGATGATGCGAACCGGCATTGAGAACGGCGTCGGCACCGCCCACGGCATACGCGCGGGCCCACTGACGAGCCGTGGCCTGGGGAATGCCAAGCTCCGCGGCGAGAGCGCGATGACCGACCCCCTCTTGGAGGATCTCGACGGCGCGCTGCCTAACCTCGGGCGCATGCGTGCGAGTCCTAGTTGCTTCCGACATACCTGCCACTTCTTAGCCTTAGCCGTTAATCTGCTTTCTTACGTGCAAGTTAGATAGTAGCATTTTACTGTTTGCTCAAAGCAGTTAATTAAAGTAGACGCGGCGTTATCTGGGCATTTGGCACCTAATTACGACACTTCTTTATCGATTATTTACGCTGGTAGCCGACTCGCAGCTAATCGTCATTCGCTTGTCGACAAAATTGGCATCTCTTTATGTCCTTTGGTATAGAGGATATAGTTATTAACCCCTCCCCCAATAATTTTAAGTGATCTGCGAGGCAGTAGACGTCCTCACTCCTCATGATTACCGCGCATTGTCATCCACCGGAGCAAAACAAAAAGGGCGGGACCTGCTGCGCTTGCAGGCCCCGCACCGGTTGACACCCGACGGGACACAGCCGGGCGAGACGGATCCGTGCTACCGTCCCGCCTGGCCGCGATGTTCAACTACAGCTCGTTGGCCGCGTGATATGCCGTGCGGATGGCGCTCGCAATATCGGCGGTGCGCTCGCCCGAGCAGTCGCCCACGCAGGTCACGGGCACCGTCACGCCGTCCAGATCAAACGCGTTGGCCTTGGAGCCCACGGCCATCACCACGTAATCGCAGGCGATCTTCACAGGCTCCTCGGCGCCGTCCTCGGTGGTGCGAATGGCCTCCACGCCCTCGTCGGTAATGGCGGTCAGGCGGGTCTTCACGTGCTGCTCCACGTTGTGCTCTGCAAAGTCGCTCATAATCAGCGGCAGAATGGTCTCGGACTCGCCCGCGGCAATCTTGTCGAGCATCTCGACGATCACCACCTCGCAGCCGTGCTGCAGCAGGTACTCGGCAGTCTCGGTGCCCACCAGGCCGCCGCCAATGACGGCGACGCGACCCGTAAGCTCCACCTTGCCGGCCAGCACGTCCCAGCTCGAGACGACCTTCTCCGAATCGGCACCCGGAACGGGGATGACCACGTCGTGCGCGCCCACGGCCACAATCGCAGCGTCGGCGGCGTTGAGGTCCTCAGCGGTAGCGACGTGGTTGAGCTCAACCTTCACGCCCAGGCCAGGCAGAATCTTCTCGTAGTACTCGACCGAGCGCATGATCTCGTCCTTGCGCGGAGGCGCAGCCGCCAGCACAATCTGACCGCCCAGATGGTCGCTCGCCTCGTAGACGATCACATCGTAGCCGCGCTTGGCCGCCACGCGTGCGGCCTCCAGGCCGGCGATGCCGCCGCCCACCACGGCGATCTTCTTGTCGCCCTCGCCCGGCTTGATGGCGATGGTCGCCTCGTCGCCGTTCTCGGCATTGAGCACGCACGAGATGTACTTGCGGTTTTGAATCGCATCGACGCAGCCCTTGTTGCAGTTGAGGCACTCGCGGATGGGCTCGCCCGTGGCGGCCTTCAGGGCAATGTCAGGGTCGCACATGAGCGAGCGGCCATAAGCGACGATGTCGGCCGAGCCGTCCTCCAAGATCTTCTCGCCGGCCTCGACCGAGACCACGCGGCCGACGGTGGCCACCGGCACGGAGACCAGGGCCTTGACGCGCTCGGCCACGGGCAGCGTCCAGTTGTAGGGCATGGCACCCATGGGCGGAATGGTGTCGCCCATGTTGCCCGTGTGGTTAGCCTGTGCGACCTGGATCATGTCGATGCCCGCGCCCTCGAGCAGCTTGGCGAACTCGCAGGCCTCATCGGGCTGCAGGCCGCCCTTGCCGCGCGGCGTGCCGTCGGGGTTCTCCATGATCACGGGGAGCTTGTACTCCACCATCAGCTGCGGCGCGGCCTCCTTAATGGCGGCGACGACCTCCAGCGCATAGCGAACGCGGTTCTCGAACGAGCCACCGTACTCGTCGGTGCGCTGGTTGAGGATGGCCGAGCACAGCGAACCCACCAGACGGTCGCCGTGGACCTCGATGGCGTCGATACCGGCCTGCTGAGCGCGAGCGGCCGAGGCGGCGATGGCTTCCTTGATCTGGGTGAGCTGCTCCACGCTCGCCTCGTTCACAAAGTGCTGCATGTCGTGGTGCAGCTTGGCGTAGGCCTGATTGCGGATCTCGTTGGACTCGGCCATCTTGGCGGCAAAGGTCTCCTCGTCGCCGGCGGCCTTGGCCTCCTGCGCGGCCTTGGCAGCGGCCATGGATCCCATGACCATGCGGCCGACACCGGGCACGTCGTACTCGGGGTGGAACAGCTGCAGCGCGACCTTGGCACCGTGCTTGTGGACGGTATCGGCCAGCGCCTTAAACGTGGGGATCTGGGCGTCGGTTGCCAGCTTGGGCGTGGGGCTTGCGGTCATGACGGGAGCAACGTCGCCGATGACGATGTAGCTCACACCGCCGCGGGCCAGGCGCTCGTAAAAAGCCAGGCTGCGCTCGCCGATGGAACCGTCACGCTCCTCGTAGCCGGTGGTCAGCGGCGGAAACATAATACGGTTCTTGAGCTCAAGGGGGCCAACCGTAATGGGCTGGAGCAGCTTGGATGCAGGTGCGGTCATGGACATTCCTCTCTTGTAGGCGCGGCGGCGATGATGCCGCGTAGTTGTCTAGAGGATATGGCATGGGGGCACAGCGGCACAACGAAAATCGGCGAATATCAGGTGGCGGCAGGCGGATGGGGCGGGGCGGCCCGTCGGTTTGTCTCAATCTGTAACAACCACTCGGCAAAACCGGGTCTTACTGTTACAGATCGAGATATTCCTCTCGACCCAACCTCAACAATCTAGATCTGTAACAGCTAGGCCCACTTTTGACCCCTACCTGTTACAGATCGAGACAAACCAAACCCGCCTGCTAGAAAATCTCAATCTATAACAACAACTCGGCAAAATCCGTCCCTCGTGTTACAGATTTAGACAAACACGACCCAACCCACCGGTATATCTCGATCTGTAACACCTAGCCGCCTAAATCGGGTCTAGATGTTACAGGTCGAGATTTTGTTTGAGAGGCCGAGAATTGGACCGAAAACACGGTCCCGAAATAACAAAAAAGCTCGCCGGCTAGGCCGACGAGCTGTAAGTTCTTGGTCGCGGGGGCAGGATTTGAACCTACGACCTCCGGGTTATGAGCCCGGCG
>CABSMZ010000148.1 GCA_902478875.1 uncultured Collinsella sp. | reverse complement strand
ACAGCGATTGCACCGTAGGCGGCGCCATTCGTCTGGCGGCACGCACCATCGATATCGCCAAAACCGCAATCGATGGCAGCGTCACGGTGGCCGGCCAGCACGTCGTGCTCAACACCGGCAGCACCGCCAACTGTTTTTACGCGGCGGGCGAAACGGTCGCCCTGCGCGGCTCCGCCAAATCGGCGGCGCTTGCCGGCGACACCGTTACCATCGACGGCACCGTCGATGGCAATGTTGAAGTCTGGGCCGACAAGCTCATCCTGGGTAAAAACGCCCGCATCACCGGCACGGTGAACGCCCACGTCTCACAGGACCCCGAGCGGGCCGAGGGCGCCCAGGTCGGAGCTCTCAAGATCGACCGGACCGAGAACGAGAACACCTCTACGGCCAACGACATTATCGGCGGCATCGTTGCCGCGGCGCTTTCCACCTGCTTTGTCGCCATCCTGCTTGAGCTTGTCTTTCCACGCGCAACCGCCAGCGCTGCCGGCATGCTCCATCAGCGACCCATGCCGCTGTGGGTAAGTGGTCTTCTGGGCACGGTCGCCGTCGCTCCCGCCGTGCTGCTGCTCATCATCTCGATTGCAGGCCTGTCGCTCGCCGCCGCCCTCATGTGCGGCGTCATCGGCATCGCTTTGGTCTCGGCGGCATTTACGGGCACCGCGGTCGCGCGCATGGTCGGACACAACCAAAACCGCTACGCCATGGCCGCCGTGGGCGGTATCGTCGCGGGCGCACTCACGGCACTTCCTCTTATGGGCAACTTTGTCAGCGGTGTAGCCTTCGTCTTCACGCTCGGCTACGCCATCCAGATCATCTGGCGCAACGCCCACCTCAAGCCGCAGCAGCCGGCTAACACGCCAGGACTCCCCACCGCCTAGCCGCCAACCACCACAAAAGGGCCAGGCACCTTTGTGGTGGCGCAAAGCAACCTGATCCCATTGCACCAAAAAGGGCGCCGACCATTGCGGTCGACGCCCTTTCTTATTGGCAGTTATAAGCCCCAGCGCTTATTTGTTGACCTGGCCGGCGCGGACGGCTGCCTTCTTACGGTCGGTGGCGTTGAGCAGACGCTTGCGCAGGCGGATGTTCTTGGGAGTAATCTCCACCAGCTCGTCGTCGGCGATGTACTCCAGCGCCTCCTCCAGAGAGAAGGTGCGAGGCGGCACCAGCTGCACGGAGATGTCGGAGGTCGAGGAACGCTGGTTACCCAGGTTCTTGGTGCGGGCGATGTTGACGACCATGTCGCCGGCCTTGCTGCGCTCGCCCACGATCATGCCCTCGTAGCACTCGGTACCCGGCTCAACAAACAGCTGACCGCGCTCCTGCAGCGTACCCAGGGCGTAGGCAACGGCCTTCTCGGTGGTCATGGAGATCATGGCGCCGTTCTGGCGGTTGCCGATCTCGCCGGCGTAGGGGCCATACTCCAGGAAGGTGTGGTAGAACACGCCCTCGCCGTGGGTGACGTTCATGATGCGGTTCTTAAGACCCATGATGCCGCGGGTCGGGATCTTAAACTCGAGGTGCGTCACGATGCCCGAGGTATCCATGCTCGTCATGATGCCGCCGGAGGTACCGAAGACCTCAACGACCTTGCCCGAGTACTCGTCCGGGCACTCGACAACAGCCTGCTCGACGGGCTCCATCTTGTTGCCGTTCTCGTCCTTCTTAAACAGAACGCGAGGACGGCCAACCTGGAACTCAAAGCCCTCGCGACGCATGGACTCCATCAGAACGGACAGGTGCAGGATGCCGCGACCCGAGACCTCGACGCCGCTCTTGTCCTCGAGCTCCTCGATCTTCATGGTCACGTTGTTCTCGGCCTCGTTGAACAGGCGCTCCTTGAGCTGACGGGCGCCCACGATGTCGCCGTCGCGACCGACGAGCGGGGAGGTCGAAGCCTCAAAGACGATGGACAGGGTCGGCGGGTCAATCTCGATGGGCTCGAGCTCGACGGGATTCTCGGGGTCGGTGTAGACATCGCCGATATCGGTGCGGTCGATGCCCACAACGGCGGCAATGTCGCCGGCGCCGACTTCCTGGCACTCGGTACGGCCCAGGTAGTCGAAGGTAAAGAGTTGCTTGACGGTAGCGGTGGCGCTGGAGCCGTCGTTCTTGACGACCAAGATCTGGTCGCCCTGGTGGATGGTGCCGGAGTACACGCGGCCGATGCCGATACGGCCGACGAAGTTGGAGTGATCGATGGTCACGCACTGCATGGCCAGCGGAGCGGTCTCGTCAACCTCGGGTGCGGGCATGTCGTCGATGATCATATCGAGCAGCGGGTACATGTCCATGTTGCCGTCCTCGGGATCATGACGGGCAAAGCCGTTGACGCCGCTGGCGTAGATGACATGCTCCATGGCAAACTCAAGCTGGTCGTCGGTAGCGCCCAGGTCGGCCATAAGGTCCAGGCAGTCGTTGTAGGCCTTCTCGGGGTTGGCACCCGGACGGTCGATCTTGTTGATGACGATCATGATCTTAAGGCCGGTGTCGATAGCGTGACGCAGCACGAAGCGGGTCTGGGGCATGGGACCCTCAAAAGCGTCGACCAGCAACAGGGCGCCGTCGGCCATACGCAGCACGCGCTCGACCTCGCCGCCGAAGTCGGCGTGGCCCGGGGTGTCGATGACGTTGATCTTAACGTCCTTGTACTCGATAGAGATGTTCTTGGCGAGAATCGTAATGCCGCGCTCGCGCTCCTGGTCGTTAGAGTCCAGGACGCGGTCCTCGACCTGCTGGTTGGCACGGAAGGCGTCCGTGGCACGCAGGAGCTTGTCGACCATCGTCGTCTTGCCGTGGTCGACGTGGGCGATGATGGCGATGTTCCTCAGATTGTCTACGCGCATGTAGTTCCCCTATCTTCTATCCATATACAAACGGCACGCGTATGCGACCCGCCCAGCGATACAACGCTCAGCGGGAATATTGAGCCTTTTACCGAAAACTCGTTTATTTTAGCGATTTTAGATAAGAGGGGTTTCCTCACCTGCAGGTTCAGGGTCGCTCCACATAAAACCATCGCCGGCACCCATGCCCTCATACAGCACGTATGCCGAAAAACCGCTCTCGAGCGTGGTTTCGAAGAAGCTCACGAGCAGGGCGTCGTGATAGCCGCCGTCAATTTCGACACAACCGGTGTAGCCGATGGCGTAACGGGCGATGCGGCCCAGCCCCTCGTCCTTAAGACCCATCTTGTGCTCGGAGATAAAGTTGGTGGCAGCCTCGAGGCACGCCTCTTCGCCATCCTCATCGAGCGCCGCCAGATATCGGTTGGAAGCAGCGTCCTCGATCGCCACAACTACGCCCGGATTCTCGCCGGCGGCAAGGTCGTCCAAGAACGCACCAATCAGGTCACACACCATGGCGTCGAGCTCGGCGGAGACGTTACCGGCGTCCTGCATATCCTGTGCCATCTTTAGACCTTCCCATCGAGTCCGGCGTCGTTACAGTTCTTGTGCCTCGGCAGCAATCTTGGCGGCAGCGTCGCGGGCGCGCATCATATCCATCGCGCGCTTGTCGAGTACCTTGATCTGGTTGGTCAGCATTACTGCATCGACCACGCCCCAGATTACCAAGCCTGTTGAAATCGAAAACCCAAGCGCACCAACTGTACCACGAAGGCGCGAGCAGATTGCCGCGACAAGGACGGAGACGACAACCATCTTGACAAACGAGCCGCGGCGCTCGCGAAGCGTGCGGGCCTGCATCACATAGGCGATGCGTGCCGCCTCGGATGCCTCCGAGCGCATCTGGGCCTCGCGCGCAATGACCGCCGCCTCAGCCGACATACCGCTGGCCATCAGCGAACACTCCGCAACCCTGCCGCCCCGCATTTAGAAATCATCGGGGGAGAGCGTATGGACGAACTTGTCGAACTTCTCGAACTCCTGCTCGTCGTCGACATCCTCGGCGTGGGTGGAAACAGTGCCCAGGCGATTCATGATGTCGTCCTCCACAAACATGGGGGCATTGCTGCGCACGGCAAGGGCAATGGCATCACTGGGGCGGGCGTCGATCTTGCGCTCCTCGCCATCGGCCAGTACGACGATCGTCGCGTAGAACACCGGCGGCTCGGCGCGAACGATCTCGATGCGCTCGAGCTTGGCGCCCAGGGCGTCAACGGTATCGAGCAGCAGGTCATGGGTGATCGGGCGCTCGGCGCGGCCGCTATCGATGCCGCGGCTGATGGCAGCAGCTTCAAACGAACCAGTCTGAATGGAAAGGGAACGCAGCGGCGCGGGCGAGTCCGATTTGCTGCTGCGCTCACGAAGTACGATAAGCGATGGCACGGGACCGGCGGCCATGACGATGGTCTCTATGTCGACGCGAACCATGGAACACCTCCGGTACGTAGCGGTTAACACGCGGCAGCGCGCCGCATTGAATAGCTATACTACCCAATCTTTCGCACAGCACACAAAATCAAAGTAGTTAATTTGGGACGGGTTTTTTGACTACTTTCAGTAGGTAAGAAAAAAGCCCCGAGGCAACGCCCCAGGGCTCTTCACAGTTTTGATGGTGGACCTGACAAGATTCGAACTTGTGACCTCCCGGTTATCAGCCGGACGCTCTAACCAACTGAGCTACAGGTCCATCGCGCAAGGGATATATTAGACGAGTCGTTACGCGCGCGTCAACAACTTTTTTGAAAATCTTTG
>CABSMZ010000147.1 GCA_902478875.1 uncultured Collinsella sp. | reverse complement strand
GCCCTGGAGGACGGCACCGCCTACACCTACCTGGTGGACGCCCACTGGTCCCTCGGGCTCAAGAGGACCTACACCTTCGTGAACCTCGCCGACCCGGAGCTCGCCATCCAGTGGCCGATCCCGCTGGACCAGGCCACCGTCTCCGAGGCCGACCTCAACCACCCGTACCTCAAGGACGTCGTCCCCATGGCGCCGAAGCGCACCCTCGTCACCGGCTGCGACGGCCAGCTGGGCCGCGCGGTGCGCAGGCTGGCGGAGGAGCGCGGCGTCGCCAAGGACTTCGACTTCTGCGACATCGACACCTTCGATATGTCAGACCCGGACGCCTACACACAGTACGACTGGTCGCTCTACGGCACCGTGATCAACTGCGGCGCCTACACCGCCGTGGATAGGGCGGAGACCGCCGAGGGCCGCGCGACCGCCTGGAAGGCCAACGCGACCGGGCCGGCGCTGCTCGCCCGCGCCTGCTCTGAGCACGGGATCACCCTGGTCCACGTGTCCTCCGACTACGTCTTCGACGGCACCGCTGAGGTGCACGACGAGGAGGAGCCCCTCAGCCCGCTGTCCGTCTACGGCCAGACCAAGGCCGCCGGCGACATCGCCGTGGCAGGCTGCCCGCGCCACTACATCATGCGCAGCTCCTGGGTCATCGGCGAGGGCCGCAACTTCGTCAAGACGATGAAGGGCCTGTCCGACCGCGTCGCCGACCCCGAGGACGGGCTCGAGCAGGTCACGGTCGTTGACGACCAGCTGGGCCGCCTGACCTTCACGCGCGACATGGCCGAGGCCATCTTCCACGTGCTGGGGACGCACGCCCCCTACGGCACCTACGACTGCACCGGCTCCGGCACCGTCAAGTCCTGGGCCGATATCGCCCGCGCCGTCTTCGAGGCCGCCAACGGCAACGGGGACAGGGTCGTGCCGGTATCGACCGCCGACTACTACGCGAGCGCCGAGGGCCCCGTCGCCCCGCGCCCGGTCCACTCCGCGCTCGACCTGTCCAAGCTCGAGGCTGCCGGCTTCCACATGCCCGACTGGGAGGAAGAGCTGGGGGAGTACATCAAGACGCTCTAGCCGCTATTAACTTTTCGAGAGTAAAAGCCGCCGTTCTTTAACGGCGGCTTTTCTTGTTGGTGGCTATCTGCGCAGTGGTGCCAATAGTATTTTGCGGAAGATCTACCTCTCGCTTGGCATGGAAGTAGGGTGGCCGGGCTGGTCGTCGTAGGCGTATTTGCTGTACACGTTGACCTCCCACTGCTTTTTTTCGACCTTTGCTACAGAATCTAGGATGAAGCCGGTCGCAAGGCTCAGGCCGCACAGGAACATAAACGAGGCGGCGAGCATAGCGGTGGGGAAGCGCGGGACGAGGCCGGTCTGGAAATATTCGACAACGATGGGCATGCCCAGGGCGAGGCCGAATACCGCGAGCAGAAGCGCAACGAGGCTGAAGAACTTCAGCGGGCGGTAGTCCTTGAACAGCGTGCCGATCATCGCAACGACTTTAATGCCGTCGCTCACGGTGTTGAGTTTGGACTCGGAACCCTCGGGACGGTCGCGGTACTCGATGGGCACATCTTTGATGCGCCAGCGGTGGTCGACGGCGTGGATCGAGAGCTCGGTTTCGATCTGGAAGCCCTCGGAAAGCACTGGGAAGGTTTTAACGAACGGGCGGCTCATGGCGCGGTAGCCGGTCATGACGTCATCGAAGCTGTAGCCATAGATCCACTTGATCATGGCGCGGACCAGGTTGTTGCCAAAGCCGTGGAAGGCGCGCTTGTTTTCCTCGGCGTAGGTGCCGTTTGAAAGGCGATCGCCTACGGTCATGTCAGCTGTGCCGTTAAGGATGGGCTCGCAGAGGGCCTTGGCCGCCTCGGCGGGGTAGGTGTCGTCGCCGTCGACCATCAGGTAGCAATCGGCGTCGATATCGCGAAACATCTGGCGGCACACGTTGCCCTTTCCCTGACGGGGCTCAAAGCGCACCGTGGCGCCGTGTTCGTTGGCGATGCGTGAAGTATCGTCTGACGAGTTATTGTCATAGACATAGACCGTAGCCTGCGGAAGCTCGCGGTGAAAGTCGTCGACGACCTTACCGATTGTGAGCGCTTCGTTGTAGCAGGGGATGATGACGGCGATGGATTCAGAATTCACTCAATGCTCCTTACACATTCAATCCTTGAAAGTATAGCCGTTTGGGCTTGTTATCCTTAGATGTGGGTTAGTTCTCCAGTTTTGTTGCGCGAATCGTTTGCAGGGCCGTCGGGTCTATACTGTTAGTTTGTCAACGATTACGAGTAAAGGAGTTGCATCCGTGTCGGATCAGACAAAGCAACAAGAAACTCGCAGTCTGCCTGCGACGTTTGCTAAGAACGAATTTGAGAAGGACGCGTTTATCCTTCGTCAGCTGGTTACCAAGGATTTTAAGATCAAGTATCGCCGTAGCGTTCTGGGCGTCGCATGGTCGGTGCTCAACCCGCTTCTGATGATGATCGTCATGGCCATCGTGTTCTCGACGATTTTTGGCCAGGGCCGCAATGGCTCAATGACGCCCGAGATGTACCCGCTGTACTTGATCGTGGGTAACATTACCTTTGCCGTCATGTCCGAGTCTACTAACCAGGCCCTGACGTCGATCGTGGGCGCTGCCCCTCTGCTCAAGAAGGTTAAGGTGCACCGCTGGGTCTTCCCGGTGCAGAAGGTGCTCTTCTCGCTGGTCAACTTTGCCTTCTCGCTGGTCGCCGTCGCCATCGTCATGCTGTGGTTCCGCGTTATGCCTTCTTGGCACCTTATTCTGCTGCCGGTTTGCCTGCTGCTGCTTATGTGCTTCTGCATGGGCCTGGGCATGATGCTCTCTGCCCTTACGGTCTTCTTCCGCGACGTTATGCATCTGTGGAGCGTCGTCATTACGGCGTGGACTTACATTACGCCCATCTTCTGGACGACTGACTATATTGCGCAAATGCCGCATCTCGTGCGTATCTTGATGTATGCGAACCCCATGTTCAACTACCTGCAGTTTATGCGCGATATCTTCCTGTTCCAGACTACGCCCTCGCTTATGACGTTTGGTATGTGCGTTGCCTGGGCGGTTCTTGCGCTTATTATTGGCTATACCGTGTTCCATAAGTCCGAGCGCAAGTTCATCCTCTACATCTAAGGAGTGCTGTGATGACTGAATCTGTTGTTGATTACAGCGAGCAGCCTCTGGCTGTCGAGGTCGACGACGTCACCATGATCTTTAACATGGCGTCCGAGTCGCTGACCAACCTCAAGGAGTACTTCATTAAGCTTGCCAAGCACGAGCTGTTCTTTGAGGAGTTTAGGGCGCTTAAGCACATCTCGTTTGATATTCATCGCGGCGAGGTTGTGGGTCTGGTCGGCACCAATGGCTCCGGCAAGTCTACGATGCTCAAGATTATCGCTGGCGTTCTTGAGCCTAGCGAGGGCAGCGTTAAGGTGCACGGCAATATCGCACCGTTGATTGAGCTTGGTGCCGGCTTTGACCCCGAGCTGACTGCCCGTGAGAACATATATCTGAACGGCGCTCTGCTCGGATATACCAAGGAGTTCATCGATGCTAATTTTGATGGCATTATCGAATTCGCAGAGCTGCAGAACTTTGTCGATATGCCGCTTAAGAACTTCTCTTCGGGCATGGTGGCGCGTATCGCCTTTGCAATCGCGACGATTACCGAACCCGATATTCTGATCGTTGACGAGACGCTGTCCGTCGGTGATGTGTTCTTCCAGCAGAAGTGCGAGGACCGCATCCAGCACTTTATCCAGAGCGGCGACGTGACGGTTCTGTTCGTTTCGCACTCCATGGAGCAGGTTGAGCGTATCTGCCAGCGTGCCGTTTGGATTGAGAAGGGTGACCTTCGCATGGACGGCCCGGTCGATGAGGTCTGCAAGGCGTATCGCGAGCAGTTCAACTAGGTTATAATTACTTGAGCCTGACAGGCTTGCGCTTGCTTGGGCGTGCGGTTATTTGCTCCATTAGCTCAGTTGGATAGAGCAGGGGACTTCTAATCCCAAGGTCGACGGTTCGAATCCGCCATGGAGCACCATCGTTTATTAAGCCCAGACCGCTTGGTGGTCTGGGCTTTTTTCATCTTGTGTGTTGCTGGAGCCGAGCGCGAGCAAGCCGCTGCTGTTTGTTGGGGTTGGCATTTTACTTTTCGAGATGCTCTTTCAGCAGCTCCAGCGCGTGGGCGTAGCCCTGGAGGCCTTCGCCGGTGATGGTGGCGAAGCAGGCCAGACGGGCGTAGCTCACCTGGCGGAAGTCTTCGCGGGTCTCGACGGCGCTAATGTGGACCTCCACAGCCGGGATGGCGATGGCTTTGAGGGCATCCAAGATGGCCACGCTTGTGTGCGTGTAGGCGGCCGGGTTGATGACGATGCCGTCGACTTTGCCGTAGGCCTCCTGAATCTTGTCGACGATGTTGCCCTCGTGGTTGGACTGGAAAACCTCGACCTCGTCGAAGCCCTGTGCAGTGCCCGCTTCCTGGCAGATCTGCACTAAGCGGTCGTAGTTGTCGCTGCCATAGATGCCCGGCTCGCGAATGCCGAGCATGTTGAGGTTGGGGCCGTTGATGACGAGTGCTTTCATGGTTGCTTCCTTTACGGCTGGAAAACCACCACAAAGGTGCCTGTCCCCTTTGTGGTGGTTTTTGTTAGAG
>CABSMZ010000146.1 GCA_902478875.1 uncultured Collinsella sp. | reverse complement strand
ATCATGATGCCGGAGTGGTCGCCGCCCAGGCCGAGCTCGCGCGCGGAGCAGTTCATGCCCATGGACACGACGCCGCGAAGTTTGCTCTTCTTGATCTTGACATCGCCGGGAAGCACAGCGCCAATCATGGCCGTGACGATGTGGTCGCCGGCCTCGAAGTTCTGCGCGCCGCAGACGATCTGCAGCGGAGCGGGGTTGCCGTCGGCGTCGAGATTCTTGTCGCCCACATCGACCGAGCACACATACATGTGGTCGCTATCGGGATGCGGGGTCTTGGTGAGCACCTTGGCAGTCACCACGTGGTCGAAGGACTCGCCCACGGTATCGATCGCCTCGACCTCGGTGCCGGTACGGATATATTCGTCCGAAAGGGTCTTGGGATCCTCCGGAATATCGATCATGGTCTTGAGCCAGTCGTAAGAAACGCGCATCTAACTGGTCTCCTTTCATCTGTAACGTCTGCAATAAACAGACGGAAAACTCCAGCTACGGAGACGGGTTTCCGAGGTGCCGCAGATTGCCTTGAAAGAGGAGGGCCGCGTACTTAGGTACGCAACCGACGATTGAAAGGCAAGGTGCGGTGGCTCGGGAAGCCGCCGGGACAGGTCAACTTAAAATTGGTTCAAGAAGCGCATATCACCTGTCATGAGCGTTCGCAGGTCCGGCAGGTCGTAGCGCAGTGCCGCGACGCGCTCGGCGCCAATACCAAAGGCGAAGCCGGTGTACTTCTCGGGGTCGATGCCGCAGTTGATCAGGACGTTGGGGTCGACCATACCGCAGCCCAGGATCTCGATCCAGCCGCTGTGCTTGCAGAAGTTGCAGCCCTTGCCGCCGCACACGTGGCAGCTCACGTCCACCTCGCAGCTGGGCTCGGTGAA
Source organism: uncultured Collinsella sp. (assembly GCA_902478875.1). Classification (GTDB taxonomy): domain Bacteria; phylum Actinomycetota; class Coriobacteriia; order Coriobacteriales; family Coriobacteriaceae; genus Collinsella. The sequence continues at coordinate 3,851 of CABSMZ010000146.1, read as the reverse complement.
GGGGAAGAAGTGCGGGCGGTAACGCGTCTTGCGATCCTCGCCAAACATGCACTTAACAAAGTAGTCGAGCGTGCCCTTAAGATCGCCAAAGGTGATGCCCTCGTCGACGACCAGGCCCTCAATCTGGTTGAACTGCGGCAGGTGGCAGGCGTCGGCCGTGTCGGGACGGTAGACGGTGCCCGGGCAGATCATGTAGATGGGCGGCTTCTGCGACTCCATGGTGTGGATCTGCACGCCCGAGGTCTGGGTGCGCAGCAGCACGTCGGACTCACCGTGAGCGTGAGCCTCGGGATGCGCGACGCTGCCGGGGTTGTTGTCGACCACATAGAACGTGTCGCGAGCCGAGCGGCTCGGGTGATCCATGGGCGCGTTGAGCGCGGTGAAGTTGTAGTAGGAAGTATCGACCATGGGGCCGGACTCGACGGTGTAGCCGATGCCGCAGAAGATGTCCTCGGCCTCCTCGATGATTTGCTTGATCAGGTGCTGGTGGCCGATCTGCGGACGGATGCCCGGCAGCGTGATGTCGACGGCGTCGTGCTCGAGTGCGCGCTTGAGGGCGGCGGCCTTCATCTCGGTGTTTCGCTCGTCGAGCATGCCCTCGATCAGCTGGCGCATCTCGTTGGCGCGCTTGCCCATCACGGGACGATCCTCGGGGGCGAGCTTGCCCATCATGCGCATCAAGCCGGTGATACGACCCTTGCGACCGAGCAGCTCAACACGCGCAGCCTCGAGCTTGGCGGCGTCATCGGCGCCTGCGACGAGCTCCTTGGCCTCTTCCTCGAGTTTGACCAGATCATCAATCAGACTCATGTCTTCCCTTTCGTCTCTCGCGCATCCACTTGCCGCGGCGGCTGGAGCCACCCGGAGCTGCGGATGTGCGGCCCGGTTCGGTAACAAAAAAACCGCCCTCGGGCATGTGCATTGCCCAAGGACGGTTGAATTCCGCGGTACCACCTTGTTTGACCCGGCGGATGTCTGGCCCGCCGCGCCCACTCTGTGCCCCTTGTCGCGAGGCTCACGGCTTCCCTACTGGGGCTTCGCCGCCGCTGGCCGCGTGCCCGTTGAGGTCGCTGCTCGGGAGTGAACGCTTGGCCCTTGTCACCGCAGGAAGGCTCGCAGCCCATGACCTTCCCTCTCTTGCCGGCGACGCGGCGGGCAAAACCCTCTCCGTCAACGCATTGGGCTATAGGATAACACATTCTGCGTGTGCATCGCCGCGTTCCGTTTTGTTCGCACTGGGTACAAGGCAGGTAGCTGTGCAAACTGGCCGCGCGCCCACCCGAAGCGCTCGGCTCACGAGATCAAGGATATGGTATGGGAAAGAAACTCGATAAGAAGGCCAAGGCCGCCGTGGCAAAAGCCGCCAAGGGCGTCAAGGCCGCTAAAGTCGACAAGGCCGTCAAAAAGTTCCGCAAACTCGAGGGCAAGCTGTGGACTCGCGAGTACCTGCTCAAGATTGCCGAGTTCGATGGGGCGACGATTGCTCCTGCCAACGGCGCTGCCGCCCGTGCCGACGCCATGGGCACGCTTGCCGGCGAGCATCACAAGCTGCTGACCAGCGAGAAGTCCGTTGAGCTCGTACGCTCGTTAGCGCGCGAGACGGTTGCAGGCGGACACGTAGACGACCCGCAGCTGCTCGACGAGATTCGCGTGCTCGGCCGCGACCAGCGCGAGGCAAGCGTTATTCCTACCGAGGAGGCCGAGGCCTGGACCAGGCTCACCTGCGAGGCCGACGCCGTGTGGCATAAGGCCAAGACGGCCAACGACTGGGCGAGCTTTGAGCCCTATGTGGATAGAATCGTCGCCCAACTTAAGCATCAGGCCGAACTCATGGACCCCAAGCGCGACCCATACGACGTTTGGCTCGACCAGTACGAGCGCGGCCTTTCTGCCGAGAGCTTCGACGCGTTTTGCGAGGAGGTCAAGGCCACGGTCGTGCCGCTCGTGCACGCCATCGGCGAGCGCGGCCAGCAGCCCGCTGCCGACTTTTTGCACGCCCGCGTGCCCGAGGCCGCCCAGCGCGCCATGAGCTTCGACCTGATGAAGCTCGTCGGCCTGAACCTGGACGACACCACGCTTGCCTTTACCGAGCACCCGTTTAGCGAGGGCTTTGCCGTGGGTGACGCGCGCATCGCGACACACATCTACGAGGACGATTGCATCTCCAACGTCTACAGCATCATCCACGAGGCGGGGCACACCATGTACGAGCTGGGCGTCAATCCCGCCTATGCGCGCACCTGCCTGGAGGGCGGCACCTCCATGGGCATCCACGAGAGCCAGAGCCGCTTCTTTGAGAACACCGTGGGCCGCAGCCGTGCCTTTATGGGACCGCTGCTCGAGGTGCTGCGCCGCCACGCACCCGAGGTCTACGGCGACGTCGACGAGGACACGCTCTACCACGCCGTGAACATCGCGCAGCCTTCGCTGATCCGCACCGAGGCCGACGAGCTCACCTATCCGCTGCACGTTATGGTGCGCTACGAGATCGAGCGCATGCTGTTTACCGGCGAGGCCACGGCCAAGGACATCCCCGCGCTTTGGAATCGCTTTATGGATGAGTACCTGGGCATTCCCGTTCCCGACGACACGCACGGCTGCCTACAGGATACGCACTGGAGCGGCGGCTCGTTTGGCTACTTCCCCACGTATGCGCTGGGCAGTGCCTACGATGCCATGTTTGTGCCGGCCATGTGCCGCGACGGTGTCGACCTTACCGGCGCCTGCGCGAGCGGCGACCTGACACCTGTCCGCGCCTGGCTGGGCGAGCACATTTGGCAGTGGGGCCGCGCCAAGGACGCGCCGGAGCTCATCAAGGGCGCGTGCGGCATGGCGTTCGATGCCCGCTACTACTGCAGCTACCTGCAGGACAAGTTCACCACGCTCTACGAACTGTAAGGCATAACCGACACGCCAACGCAAAGGGGACGCCGCGGAACCAATCCGCAGCGTCCCCTTTTTTCACCCAATAACTAGGTACCCAATGACTAGTTCGTTGACGCTAATGTCTTGGCAACGTCAGCGAAAACGGCCCCAAGCGAGCAAGGTGACGTGAAATGAAAGGGCGCTGACCTTCTGGTCGCGCCCTTGAAATTGAACGTCAGATTGCCACTTGGGGCCGTTTGCAGCGTCGAGCAGCTACGCGGTTTGGTAAAACCGCGTAGCTATAAAGCCTCGAGCGCGTTGGCGATGCGCTTCATGGCGGCATCGGCGGATGCTTGGTCGGGCGCCTCGGCCAGCACGCGGATAACCGACTCGGTTCCGCTCTTGCGCACGAGCACGCGGCCCTCGCCTGCCAGCGCAGCCTCGGCCTCGGCGATGGCGTTCTGCACGCCCATATTCTCGAGCGCGGCGTCCTTGTCCGCCACGTGCACGGCCACCTGCGCCTGTGGCAGCAGCTTGCACGGAGCCGTGAGCTGCGAGAGCGTCTCGCGCTCGGCACGAATCACTTCCATCACGCGCAGCGAGGTCATAATGCCGTCGCCCGTGCGCTCGATATCGCCAAAGATCGTATGGCCCGTCTGCTCGCCGCCCAGGCTGTAGCCGCCCTCGCGCATCTTGGCATACACGTGACGGTCGCCCACGCCGCTGGTCACGGCACTCAGGCCGGCAAGCTCCAACGACTTGATCAGGCCAAAGTTGCTGGCGATCGTCGGCACCACGGTACCGCCCGAGAGACGCCCGTGCTTGTTCAGGTACACACCGCACACGTACAGGATCTGGTCACCGTCGACCACGCGGCCGCGCTCGTCCACGGCCAGGCAGCGGTCGGCATCGCCATCGTAGGCAAAACCCACATCCAGGCCCTGCTCCACCACGTGGCGCTGCAGGCGCTCAATATGCGTAGAGCC
>CABSMZ010000145.1 GCA_902478875.1 uncultured Collinsella sp. | reverse complement strand
GCAGCGTCGGCCGGTCCGCCGTTCGGTAGAACGGCGGAACTAATTAGGACTGGCGGTAGTGATCGAAGAAGTCGGCGAGGTCTTCGAGCGACTCTTTGAGCACTTCCATGCGCGGCAGGTACACGATACGGAAGTGGTCGGGCTCAGCCCAGTTGAAGCCGCCGCCGCGCGTGATCAGGATCTTCTTCTCGTGCAGCAGGTCAAGGGCGAATTGCTCGTCATCGGTGATGTTGAACTTTTTAACATCCATCTTGGGGAAGATGTAGAACGCCGCACGCGGCTTGACCACCGAGATGCCGTCGATCTTGTTGAGCGCCTCATACACAAAGTTGCGCTGCTCGTAGACACGGCCGCCGGGACGGATGTAGTCGTTGACCGACTGATGGCCACCGAGTGCCGTCTGAACGATCGACTGAGCCGGCACGTTGGAGCACAGGCGCATGTTCGAGAGCATGTTGATGCCCATGATGAAGTCGCTCATGCAGCGCTGGTTGCCCGAAAGCACCATCCAGCCAATACGATAGCCCGCAATCATGTGCGACTTGGACAGACCGCTAAAGGTAACGCAGGGCAGGTCGGGGGCGAGCGAGGCAATCGAGACGTGCTCGTAGCCGTCCATGCACAGGCGGTCGTAGATCTCATCGGCAAAGATCATCAGCTGATGCCTGTGTGCAATCTCGACGATGCCCTCGAGCACCTCGCGCGGATAGACAGAACCCGTGGGGTTGTTGGGGTTGATGATGACGAGGGCTTTGGTCGCGCTCGTAATCTTGGACTCCATATCCTCCAAGTCGGGATACCAATCCGCCTGCTCATCACACAGATAATGTACGGGATGACCGCCGGCAAGGGTTGCGCACGCCGTCCAGAGCGGATAGTCAGGGCTGGGGATCAGAATCTCGTCGCCATTGTCGAGCAGCGCGTTCATCGAAAGCTGAATGAGCTCGGACACGCCGTTGCCCGTGTAGATGTGCTCCATCTGAACATTGGGCAGGCCCTTGATCTGCGAATACTGCATGATCGCCTTGCGCGCGGAGAACAGGCCACGCGAGTTGGAATAGCCTTCGCAGTCGGGCAGCTGCTGGCGCATGTCCTTGATGACCTCATCGGGTGTGCGGAAACCGAAGGGCGCCGGGTTGCCGATATTGAGCTTGAGAATGCGCTCGCCCTCGTCCTCCATACGGGCGGCCTCGTCGACGACGGGACCGCGCACGTCATACAGGACGTTGTCGAGTTTGGTGGATTTAGAAAAAGTACGCATGGTGGTGCTCCTTGCAATTTGAGCTGAGGGATGGGGTTCGGGCTTGGAATCGTTGCGGGGTGATGATGCCTCGCCTTGATCGGCGTCGCCGGCGAGCAGCCAGGTAACATCGACCTCCAAAATACGGGCGAGCAGCTCAGCCACATCGCGCCGCGGGATCGTCTTGCCGCTCACATATTGGCTCATCTGACTCTTGCCGAGTTTTTTGCCGAGCATCTCCGATGCGCGGATTACGTCCGACTGGCGAACGTCGCGATTGGACATAGTCTGTCGCAGGCGATCGCAAAACGTCTCTTGGGCCACAGGAACCTCCTTGCTGGCAAAGTTCAATTTATAGAACACGAATTGAACCTGAGTTCAATTTAGGCAGCAGTATAGCGCGGCGCATCATCCGGAAGTTCAATTTCACAAGAAAATGTACCGAGCCCTGAGAATTGTCCCAAAGTGGACAACAGGTACGCGCTTTTAGAGGTATTCAAGGAAATGAGCCGCCGCAAGCGAAACGTCAGCTGTGCGGTATATGGCGTTGATCTGCCGATGAGGATGTCCCTCGAGCGGGCGCACGGCAACATCGAACTGGCACCGGCGCAAGATGAGCGCCGGAAGAATGCTCACGCCCAGGCCGTCCTCGATCATGGCCATAATCGCATAGTCATCCCAGGTTGACAGCTTAGAGCGCACCGCCAGGCCCGCGCGGCGAAACAGCGGGGTAATTTCGTCGTCGCTACCGCGTTCCAGCAGAATAAACTGCTCGTTGGCCAAATCGGCAAGGGAAACGGCCTCCGCGGTGGCAAGCGAGGAGTCCGCTGGCACCACGGCCATCAGCTCGTCTTGCACCAACGGCCGCGACGCCATGCCGGCGCCGCGTGGCTCACGCGGGATAAAGCCCAGATCGCAGCGGCCCTCTGACACCCATTGTTCAATCTCTGAGTAATCGCCCATCAGCAACTCGTAATCGACGTTCGGATGATCGGCGCGAAAGCGCGCAATCACCGGCGGCAGCACGTGGGTCGCCACACTCGAAAACGTACCGATGCAGATTTTGCCGCGCATGAGCCCACGCATCTCATCCACCCGTCGCTGCAAGCGAACGAATTCCTCGCATAACGCCTCAACCGCAGGCATAACTTGCCGTCCATCGGCAGAAAGTACTACGCCCTCGCGACTGCGGTCGAGCACCTTAAAGCCCCAGTCGGCCTCGAGATCGGCCACCATACGGCTCACGCCCGATTGCGAATAGCTCAGGCGCTCGGCGGCGCGCGTAAAACTGCCGGCGCGCACGGTCTCGAGCAGCACCTGCATCTTTTGAATATTCGTTTCCACGTCACGCCTCCACCTTTGCATAAGTTTTTGTCATGTTATCTATGCATTATATTCGCTTTTCTTCTAAAGCCAGTTCACCCATAGTGAAGATGCTCGGATATAGAGGGGATGTCAGCGCATGAACAACGGACTGTTTACGTACTTAGCAGCATTGCTATTGTTTGGTTCCAACGGCATCATCGCCGCTGCTATCGCGCTGCCGAGCTCGGATATCGTGCTACTACGCACGTTTTTGGGTGCATTCTCGCTTGTCACCATCCTCGCCATCACCCAACGCCATAAGTTGCAGGCGCCATCTCGCCCCCGCGAAGCCGCAGCCCTCCTCCTCTCGGGAGCCGCGCTGGGTGCCGGCTGGATTTTTCTGTTCCGCGCCTACCAGACGATCGGCGTCGGCGTATCCTCGCTGCTGTACTACTGCGGCCCCATCATTGTCATGGCACTCTCCCCGCTCATCTTTGGCGAAAAGCTGACCGGCGGCAAAATCGCCGGCTTTATCGCCGTTGCGTGCGGTGCTTTTCTCATTGCAGCGCAAGGTCTAGGCGGCAATATGCCCATTGCGGGTATCGTCTGCGGCATCGCCTCGGCATTTTGCTATGCACTGATGGTCATCGCTAGCAAGGGTGCGCCACACATCGAAGGCCTCGAGAACTCCACGCTCCAGGTGAGTGCCGCCTTTGTGACCGCGCTGGTCCTCACGCTCATCACGCAGGGTGCTCCCTCATTCCTGTCCGCCGGCGTCGCCGCCAGTATTGATTGGCGCGCCGTCGTCATGCTCGGCGTCGTCAACACCGGCATTGGTTGCCTGCTCTACTTTAGCGCCGTCGTCAAACTGCCTGTGCAGACCGTCGCCGTCGTCGGCTACCTCGAGCCGCTTTCGGCCGTCGTGTTCTCCGCCGTTCTTTTGTGCGAAGCCATAACACCGGTCCGCCTGATGGGCGCCGCGCTTATCATCGGCGGCGCGATTTTTTGCGAACTCGCCGGCAAACGCGCAAACGCCAAGGCTGGCATCGCCCAGACAGTACGTGCTTAAAAGCCCCTGCTTTGAAATGCTACCTGCGTAGATAAATAATCCCCAGCTGAGGATTATTGTCTAAAATAACCCGATGTGCCAAACTGCTCTTGTATGTATAAAGACGGCATAAAGTTTTTTGTCCTAGACAGATAACCGGATGTCTAAGGGAGTCCTCGTGGCACACAATAAACTGGAGGCAAACCTCCAAGACCAGCGCGGACAAGGCGGGCACGGAGCCATCCCCCTCTCCGCTGGCATGCTGCTCGTAACGCTCGGCGTCGTCTATGGCGACATCGGCACGAGCCCCATGTACACCATGAAATCAATCGTCGCCAACAACGGCGGCATCGGTACCGTCAGCGAAGACATGATCCTGGGCGCGCTTTCGCTCGTCATCTGGACCATGACGCTCGTGACCACGGTCAAGTACGTGGTAATCGCCATGAAGGCCGACAACCACAACGAAGGCGGCATCTTCGCCCTGTTCAGTCTCGTGCGCAAGGTGGCGCCATGGCTGATTCTCCCCGCCATGATCGGCGGCGCGGCGCTGCTCGCCGACGGCATCCTCACCCCCGCGGTCACGGTCACCACAGCCATTGAGGGCCTGCGTACCATCGAGTGGGGCCATGCGCTATTGGGTGACGGTCAGACCAATGTGATCATCATCACCATCATCATTATCTGCGGTCTGTTTGCCATGCAGCGCGCCGGCACCTCGTCCATCGGCAAGCTGTTCGGTCCGCTCATGACGCTATGGTTCCTGTTCCTGGCGGGCGCCGGCCTGCTCAACATGCTCGGCAACCTGTCCATCTTGCGCGCCCTCAACCCCATTCGCGGCATCATGTTCCTGTTCTCGCCCATCAACCACTCGGGCATCATGGTGCTCGGCTTCGTCTTCCTGTCGACGACCGGCGCCGAGGCACTCTATTCGGACATGGGTCACGTGGGCAAGGCAAACATTTACGCATCCTGGCCGTTCGTAAAGGCGGCCCTCATCCTTAACTATCTGGGTCAGGGCGCCTGGCTGCTTGCCAACAACTCCAATCCCCAGATGCTCGCGATGGATATCGTCAACCCGTTCTATATGATGCTTCCCCTGTCTCTTATACACATCTCCGAGCCCACGAGACCGTACT
>CABSMZ010000144.1 GCA_902478875.1 uncultured Collinsella sp. | reverse complement strand
TGAAACGTTTCCGGCAAACCAAACGCGCGATATGCGCCTATTTAAGTTGGAGGCAACTATGGGTCTGCTCGATTCGCTTAAGTCCACCTTCACCTCGACCGGCGAGGCGTCCGTTCCGCCCGCAGCAAGCTTCGCTACCCGCGAAGGCGTCATCTATGCCCCCGTCAACGGCGTGCTCGTCAACCTGAACGAGGTTCCCGACGAGACGATCGCCTCGGGCATGCTTGGCCAGGGCTATGGCATCGAGCCCATTACCGGCACCATCTATGCGCCCGCCAACGGCCGCATCGGTGCCACCACTGTCACCAACCACTCCATCGGCATGATTACCGAGGACGGCCTGCGCGTGTTCATCCATGTTGGCCTGGGCACCGTGGAAATGAACGGCAAGGGTTTTGCCCGCTTTGTCGAGATGGGCGATGTGGTCAAGGCAGGCCAGCCGCTCATCAGCTTCGACCGCGAGGCCATTAAGGCCGCTGGTCACGAGGACATCGTGACCGTCATCGTCTCCGAGCTCGATCGTCTTAAGAGCATCGACCATGTCGGCGAGTCTGGAACGCTTATCGGCGGCAACCCGCTCGTCAAGCTTGGCGACCCGCTGCTGGTTGCCAAGACCAAGTAGCCAGGCCCCGCGCCACACAGCCAAAAGGCACCTCGTCAAGCGCCCACGACCATTAGGCCGCGGGCGCTTTTCGTTTGAAAAACCATCCCGCCAATGCCTTATCTGTATAGCCCAAATGAGCCGAGCTGCTAGAATATCGAACTGTATGGATAACTATCATTCAACCGTTATGGGAGGATACGTGAACCGCACCAAAATCGCGCAGCTCTATGCCGATGCCGAGTCGCTCGGCGGCCAGACCGTCACCGTCGCCGGCTGGGTCAGGTCCGTCCGCGACATGAAGAACTTTGGCTTTGTTACGCTCAACGACGGCAGCTGCTTCCGCGACCTGCAGGTCGTCATGAACCGCGAGGCACTCGACAACTACGACGAGATCGCCCATCAAAACGTCTCGGCCGCACTCATTTGCACCGGCACCGTCAAGCTGACCCCCGATGCGCCCCAGCCTTTCGAGCTTTCTGCCACCTCCATCGAGGTCGAGGGCACGAGCGCCCCGGATTACCCGCTGCAGAAGAAGCGCGCAACCGTCGAGTTCCTGCGCACCCAGCAGCACCTGCGCCCGCGCACCAACCTGTTCCGCGCCGTGTTCCGCATCCGCTCTGTCGCGGCTGCCGCCATCCACCGCTTCTTCCAGGAGCAGGGCTTTGTCTACGTCAACACCCCCATCATCACCACGAGTGACTGCGAGGGCGCCGGCGAGATGTTCCGCGTGACCACGCTCGACCCCAAAAATCCGCCCCTCACCGAGTCCGGCGAGGTCGACTGGAGCCAGGACTTCTTTGGCAAGCATGCAAGCCTCACCGTGTCCGGCCAGCTCAATGCCGAGAACTTTGCCATGGCCTTTGGCGACGTGTACACCTTTGGCCCCACCTTCCGCGCCGAAAACTCCAACACCACGCGCCACGCCGCCGAGTTTTGGATGATCGAGCCCGAGATGGCCTTTGCCGACCTTAACGACTACATGGATAACGCTGAGGCCATGCTCAAGTATGTCCTCAAGGACGTCATGGCCACCTGCCCCGACGAGCTCAATATGCTCAACAAGTTTGTGGACAAGGGTCTGCTCGAACGCCTAGACCATGTCGCCAACTCCGACTTCGCCCGCGTTACCTACACCGAGGCCGTCGAGATCCTGGAGCAGGCCGTCGCCGCCGGTCACAAGTTTGACTACCCCGTGAGCTGGGGCATCGACCTGCAGACCGAGCACGAGCGCTTCCTGACCGAGGAGCACTTTAAGCGCCCGACCTTCGTAACCGACTACCCGGCCGAGATCAAGGCCTTCTACATGCGCATGAACGAGGACGGCAAGACCGTCGCCGCCGCCGACTGCCTGGTTCCCGGTATCGGCGAGATCATCGGTGGCTCCCAGCGCGAGGAGCGCCTGGATCTGCTCGAGGCCCGCATCAAGGATCTGGGCATGAATCCCGAGCAGTACAAGTACTACCTTGACCTGCGCCGCTACGGTTCCTGCAAGCACGCCGGCTACGGTCTGGGCTTCGAGCGCTTGGTCATGTATCTGACCGGCGTGGGCAACATCCGCGACGTCCTGCCGCACCCGCGCACCGTGGGCAACGCCGACTTCTAATCGTCGGACGCTAGCTCGCGTCGCCACACGCCAACGCTCATCGCATAAGCGTCTCTCGACATCGGTCGAGAGACGCTTTTTTCAACAGCATCCGTCAAGCTTTTGGCAAGTTTTTGGCCAGTTGAGCAGGGCTGTTGAAAACTCGACCCGCCGTTTGCCGACGACTACCGACCGCCCAGAGCGCCCTGCGCCCCTGGGAAAGCCCCACGTCCTAGGCTCCATACCGTCGCCACCCAAAACGGAAAGGACGTGGGCACGATGACCGAAGCCGCTGTTGAAACCTACGACACCACGACGAGGGGCGCCGCCTCGATGGCGGCCTATCGCGCCGTTCGCATCCTGCAACTATTAAGCGAAAACACCGGCGAGGACAAGGCCATACTTTCCGATGAGTTGATCCGGCGCCTCGCCCATCCCGACGACCCCGCCCGCATGCCCATCTCGGCGGCGCGGCGCAGCATCTACACCGCCATCTCCGCGCTTCGCCATGCCGGATACGAAATTGAGTACAAACGCGGCGTGGGCTACAAACTTCTTACCCGCCCGCTCACCGATGAAGAGATCATCCGGCTCCACGGTATGGTCATGCGCAACCGCTCCACACCTATCGCTATCCGCAAGAGCATGGCGCAGCACTTAGTTGCCATGGCGAGCGCCGACGTTCGCGGCTACCTCGATACACCCGAACCCGCTCCAAGCGCAGGCAGCAAGGCTACCAAGGCAACACGCACGCCCATCAAGCGCATCGACACGTGCGAGCTCGTCGAGCAGGCCATCGACCACGGAACCACGGTGAGTTTTGATATTTCGAGCGTCACGACACGCGGCGAAACCGAAGCAGCACGGATGACACTCCGTCCCTTTGCCATCAAGCAACGAGACGGCATCTCTTATTTGCTGGGAACGGTCTATGACGCCCGAGGCGCCGATGACACGTTGCGTACCGTAGAGATTGGCCGAATGAGAAACGTCACCACACGTCTCCTCGACGGCAAGAAGCTCTTCGCCGCCCTAGACGAGGACGACGCCTCCTCCGCGGCAGCGTCAGATGTGTATAAGAGACAGATCCGATTCTGTATTAAAAAACCCGCCAGGCTGTTGTAAAAATGGACATCAGCGCTACTATAGTTCCACTTGCACTTTGTCCCAGTGCAGTGTTTCCAGCCATTTTTATACTGGGGGTAATGATATGAAGGACATCACCATCAGCCGCAGGAGCCTTCTGGTCTCCGCCGGCCTGCTCGCGCTCGCCCCGCTCGCCGGATGCGGCGGCAACTCTGGTTCCGGCTCTGCTGCCGCCGGTTCCGACTACACCATCGGCGTTCTGCAGCTCACCGAGCACTCCGCACTCGATGCCGCCAACGACGGCTTTGTCAAGGCCATCAAGGAGAGCGGCCTTAAGGTCAAGATCGACCAGAAGAACGCCCAGAACGACCAGTCCACGTGTAAGTCCATTGCCGACAAGTTTGTGGGCGACAACGTCAACCTGATTTATGCCATCGCCACGCCCGCCGCGCAGGCTGCCGCCGGCGCCACGGCCGATATCCCCATCGTGGGCTGCGCCATCACCGACTACGCCGCCTCCGGCCTGGTCCAGGACAACGACAAGCCCGGCACCAACGTCACGGGCGCTTCCGACCTCACCCCGGTCGCCGAGCAGCTCGAGATGATGCAGAAGGTCCTGCCCGACGTTAAAAAGGTCGGCCTGCTCTACTGCACCGCCGAGTCCAACTCCGACGTCCAGATCAAGGCCGCCAAGAAAGAGCTCGACAAGCTGGGCCTGGAGTACACCGATTTCACCGTCTCGAGCTCCAACGAGATCCAGTCCGTCGTCGAGTCTGCCGTGGGCAAGGTCGACGCGCTGTACTCCCCCACCGACAACACCATCGCCGCGGGCGCCTCGCAGGTCGGCCAGATCTGCAAGGAGAACAAGCTTCCCTTCGTGACTGGCGAGGAGGGCATGTGCATGGCCGGCGGCCTGTTCACCCTCTCCATCAACTATGAGGACCTGGGCTACGCCGCGGGCGAGATGGCCGTTAAGATCCTGAAGGGCGAGGCCAGGCCCGAAGACATGCCGATCAAGCACCTCTCGAGCAAGGACCTGGTCGTCGTCAAGAACGACGAAATGGCCGAGGCCCTGGGCATCGACCTTTCCGCTCTGGACGCGTAATGTCATACGCGGCATGCGCCTAGAGCCCGTGCTCGCGCTTTAGCCGCGTTATTCAATATCTGAGCCACAGGGGCGGGCGCTGTAGACCGGCGTCCGCCCTGCTTGTTTCAGGTAAAACAAAACGTCTGTCCGCAGCTCTTCTATGCATTGTTACCGCTATTATGGTGAATCACGTGTCCACCCTATCCTAGGAGGTATGAAGCATGCTCATTGCATTGCAGGGCGCCGTTTCGCAGGGCGTCCTCTGGGGCATTATGGTGCTTGGCGTGTTTATCACGTTCCGCCTGCTCGACATTCCCGATATGACCTGCGACGGCAGCTTTGCCCTCGGCGGCTGCGTCTGCGCTGTGCTCATCGTCAATAACAATGTCGACCCGCTGTTCGCCGTGCTGGCCGG
>CABSMZ010000143.1 GCA_902478875.1 uncultured Collinsella sp. | reverse complement strand
CTGGCGTCCCCGTCATCAAGCGCGACCGCGGCTCCGACCCGGCAAGTGTTTGCTACGACGTGCTCGACGAGGCCGACAAGCGCGGCAGCGACCTGGTGCTCATCGATACCGCCGGTCGTCTGCACACGAGCCCCGAGCTCATGCGCGAGCTTGCCAAGGTGGTCAATGTGACCCGCAAGCGCGCCGCCAATATGGTCGCCGGCCCCATGCCCGTCTATGTCGTGCTCGTGATCGATGCCGCAACGGGCCAAAACGGCCTCAACCAGGCGCTCGAGTTTAACGAGGCGCTGGGCCTGGACGGTATTATCATGACAAAGCTCGACGGCACGGCAAAGGGCGGTATCGCCATGGCCGTGGCCGAGAAGCTCAAGCTTCCCATCCTGCGCATCGGCGTGGGCGAGCAGGTCGATGACCTGCAGGAGTTCAATGCCAAAGATTTCTGCCGCGCCCTGGTGGGCGAGTCCAATTAAGGAGTGACTAGTGTTTGATTCTCTGAGCGATCGCCTCAACGACACATTTGACCGCCTGCGCGGCAAGGGCAAGCTGACCGAGGCCGATATTACTTCGGCCATGCGCGATATTCGTATGGCGCTGCTCGAGGCCGACGTTAACTTTAAGGTTGTCAAGGAGTTTGTCGCCAAGACTAAGGAGCGCTGCATGGCCGCAGAGGTCATGGAGTCGCTCTCTCCGGCGCAAAACGTCGTCAAGATCGTGCTCGACGAGCTTACCGAGATGCTCGGCTCCACCGAGAGCAAGCTCGTCTTTAGCAACCGTATTCCCAATGTCATCATGCTTGTGGGTCTGCAGGGCTCCGGTAAGACCACGGCTGCCGTAAAGCTGGCCTACCTGCTCAAGAAGCAGGGTCGCTCGCCGTTGCTCGCCGCGTGCGACGTCTACCGTCCCGCTGCTGCCGACCAGCTGGCCACGCTCGGCGGCGAGATCGGCGTGCCGGTCTTCCGCGGTGACGGCGAGCACCCGGTCGATATCGCCAAGGGCGCCATCCAGGAGGCCGTCGACCACCTGCGCGATGTGGTCATCGTCGATACCGCCGGTCGTCTGCAGATCGACGAGCAGATGATGCAGGAGGCCGTGGACATCAAGAAGGCCGTTAAGCCCGATCAGGTGCTGATGGTCGTCGACGCCATGACCGGCCAGGATATCGTCAACGTCGTCTCGACCTTTGCCGAGCGCACCGACTTTGACGGCGTGATCATCTCCAAGCTCGACGGCGATGCCCGTGGCGGCGGCGCGCTTTCCGTGCGCCAGGTGACCGGCAAGCCCATCAAGTTCGTGAGCATGGGCGAGAAGCCCGATTCGCTGGAGCCGTTCTATCCCGATCGTATGGCCAAGCGCATTCTGGGTATGGGCGACGTTGTCGGCATTATTGAGAAGGCCCAGGAGGCGGCCGACGCCGAGCAGCTCGAGGCTGCCGAGCGCATGCTGCGCGAGGGCTTCACCATGAATGACATGCTCGACCAGATGAAGGCCGTCAAGAAGATGGGCGGCATGAAGGGCATCCTGGGCATGCTCCCCGGCGGCCAGCGTGCGCTCAACCAGATGGGCGGCAACCTGGACGAGGGCATCTTCGACAAGAACGAGGCCATCATCATGTCGATGACCAAGGAGGAGCGCCTTCGCCCCTCCATCATCAACGGTCAGCGCCGTGCCCGCATTGCCAAGGGCGCCGGCGTGACCCCCACCGAGGTCAATAGCCTTATGAAGCAGTGGGGCGAGATGAACAAGATGATGGGCCGCATGCGCACGATGGCCAATCAGGCGCAGGCCGGCGGCAAGAAGGGCAAGAAGGGTAAGAAGGGCAAGAAGGGCAAAAAGATGCGCATGCCCAATATTCCCGGTCTGGATGCCATGGGGCTGGGCGGCATGGGCGGCCTGGGAACGGGCGGCCCCAAGTCCGATATGGACCTGCTGCGCCAGATGGAAGCGCAGATGCGCAATAAGAAATAGTGCTGTAATTCCAGCTTGATATGGCAAAGGCCACTCGGAAGCTACCGGGTGGCCTTTGTTGTTGGCTTTGATTGTTGGGTTGCGTTCTGTGTCGCGCCCCGAGTTTGCGGTGCCGTGCCGCTAGTGGCAGCCGCAGCCCTCGTGGCCCTCGTGCTCGTGATGGCCGTGACAACCACAGGACTCGCCATGCTCATGTGCGTGCTCGTGGTCATGGCCGTGGCAGCCGCACGTGGCCTCGCCGTTCTGTGCGAGCGTGCCGGCGATAAGGGCCTCGACGCACGCATCGCAGCTGCCCTGGGCGCCTGCGTATACCGTGATGCCGGCTTGAGCAAGCGCGTTGATAGCGCCACCGCCGATGCCGCCGCAGATGAGCGTGTCAACGCCACCGTTGGCAAGCAGGCCCGCCAAGGCGCCGTGGCCGGTGCCACCGGTGCCTACGACCTGCTCGTTGAGCACCTTGTCATCCTGGATGTCATAGATCTTGAACTGTTCGCTGCGGCCAAAGTGCATAAAGATGTTGCCGTTGTCGTACGTCGTTGCCACCCTCATGGTGTCAGCCTCCTTTGCTGGCCATGCGGCCGTTGTCGTGGTGATGGGGGAGTACGCGATGTTTCCGCCTTCGATGACGATCGCCCGTCCATTGACCAGCGCGTTTGCCACCTTGCGATGCGCGCGGCTGCAGATTGCCGCCACCGTGGCGCGGGCAATGCCCATGCACTGGGCGACTTCCTCCTGATTGAAGCCTTCCAGGTCGCATAGGCGCAAGACCTCGAGCTCGTCGACTGTCATATCGATAGCGTCTCCGCTCGCCAGGCCATCGGGGGTAAAACCGCGATATTCGGGGATGATCCCGACGCGGCGCAATTTTTCGCGTCTTCCTGCCATGCACTCTCCAAATCTGACATATGTCAACAATAGAATATCGAACGTGCGGATTTGCGCAAGGAATTTCCGTCATATGTCAGAAAATGAGGGCTTATGTTTGGGCTGTGGGGCCGCGTGCGCCTGGGCTACAATGAATCTCGCTTGTAGGCGACTGACAGGAGGGTCAATGAGCAAAGCTGATCAACAGTTTGTAACCATGTGCCGCGATATCTTGGACCATGGCACCACGACCGAGGGCCAAAAGGTCCGCCCGGTGTGGGAGGACGGCACCCCTGCCTATACCATTAAAAACTTTGGCGTCACGGCGCGCTACGACCTGCGCGAAGAGTTCCCTGCGTTTACCCTGCGCCGCACGGCGCTCAAGTCCGCCATGGACGAGATCCTGTGGATCTATCAAAAGAAGTCCAATAACGTGCATGATCTCAACAGTCATATCTGGGATGAGTGGGCCGACGAGACCGGCTCCATCGGCAAGGCCTACGGGTACCAAATTGGCCAGAAAAGCCATTATGCCGAGGGCGATTTCGACCAGATGGACCGCGTGCTGTACGACCTCAAGAACACGCCGTATAGCCGTCGCATTATGACGAATACCTATGTGTTCAGCGACTTGTCCGAGATGCACCTGTATCCGTGCGCGTACAGCGTGACCTATAACGTCACGCAGCGCCCGCAGGACGACAAGCCGACGCTCAACATGATTCTCAACCAGCGCAGCCAGGACATTTTGGCCGCGAACAACTGGAATGTGTGCCAGTACGCCATCTTGCTGATGATGGTCGCACAGTCGGTCGATATGATTCCGGGTGAGCTGCTGCATGTGATTGCCGATGCCCACATTTACGACCGCCACGTCGATATCGTCCGTGAGCTTATCGAGCGCCCGCAGTTTGCGGCGCCCAAGGTAACGCTGAACCCCGACGTGCACGATTTCTATGCGTTTACGACCGATGACCTGATCGTGGAGGGCTACGAGCACGGTCCGCAGGTCAAGAACATCCCCATTGCGGTGTAGGTGGCACTCATGACGTGTAAGCTTTCTGCTATTGTCGCCGTGTGTGACGACTGGGGCATTGGGTGCGAGGGCGACATGGTAGTGTCCAATCGCGCCGACATGCGCCATTTTGTTGCGTGCACCAAAGGTTGCCCGGTTATTATGGGGCGTAAGACCCTGCTGAGTTTTCCCGGCGGGCGTCCTCTCAAGAACCGCCGCAATATCGTGCTTACGCGCGATATGGGCTTTGCCCGCGAGGGCGTCGACGTGGTGCATAGCATCGACGAGGCGCTCGCCGCGGTTGCCGATGAGCCCGTTGCCTGGGTGATCGGTGGCGGCGATGTCTATCGGCAGTTTTTGCCGTATTGCGTCGAGGCCGAGGTCACGCATAACCACTGCGTCCATGTTGTGGATACGTACTTTCCCGATTTGGAAGCCGATCCTGCGTGGAAGATTGCACAGCGTAGCGGGGTCGCGACGATTGCCGCCGGTGAGGGTGACGAGGGCATCGATTATGAGTTCGTGACGTATCGTCGCATCGAGGCGTAAATCGTCTGGTGTGAACGGTATCATCGGGTTGATTGAATGCATGGGGCGGCGCTTAGCGTCGCCTCGTTTGGTATAGATGTGCTGCAAAGAAAGGTGCGGGCTGGCTGCTATGACTGATGCCGTTGAGGTTCTGCGAATTGATTCGCTCGAGGACGAGCGGCTCGATGCCTACGTGCGACTGACCGAGCGTGAGCTTCGCTGCGTGCTGGAACCGCAGAAGGGCATTTTTATCGCCGAGAGCGCCAAGGTTATCGAGCGCGCGGTGCGTGCCGGATACGAGCCGGTTAGCTTTCTGTTGGGCGAGCGCTGGCTCGACCAGATGACGCCGCTGTTTGAGCGTCTGGTTGTGCGCGAGGGAGCAGGTCCGGTTCCGGTGTTTGTGGCCTCGATGGAGCTTATGGAGCAGTTGACGGGCTTTAACGTGACGCGCGGCGCGCTCGCGGCGTTCCGTCGGCCGCGTCAGATTCCGGTTG
>CABSMZ010000142.1 GCA_902478875.1 uncultured Collinsella sp. | reverse complement strand
GCTCGGAGATGTGTATAAGAGACAGAGATGTAAGTGAGGATCGCGTCGAAGTCACGTGTCCCCATCAAACGTTTCCCTTCGAACTCGTACTCCGACAGGTCCTTAAACCACTCCTTAGGCATCGCGTAACGCTCTTCGGGCGGATTTTCTCGATAGAGGGTACCGGTAGCTGGAAACAGCAGCGTCCTCACGCGGTTGGGGCTGTCGTCCGTGCTCTTGCGCTCCATTGGAGCGGCGAGAGCATAAACCGCCTTTGCGGGTATCTTGGACAACAGCGAGAACCAGGCCCTGAGCGGAGACGACACGCGGGGGTCGAGTCTGCCGACCTCAGACCATAGGACCTTGCGCAGACACATGCACCAGAAGTCCTGCAGAATTTGGCCGCCCACACCAAGAGGCACGTCGTCCATGGGGAACACGTCGACAAAGACTCCTGTTTTGCACTTCAAGTGCTCCTGTCCGACCCTCACGTACTTCGTTCCGGTGCGCCTGAGCTTGCCGTACCCCCACCTGTATTCAGGATCGCTCAGATGGTCCTGGAAGAAACAGATGGACGGGTCCATCTCATGGGCGACAGAACGGAACCTCTCGTAGTCCTCACGAAGCATTGCAATATCAGCATCATCATCCCAGGGGATATAGCCCTTGTGGCGCACTGCGCCAAGGAGCGTCCCGCCGAAGATTGTGTACGCAATCCCGTGAGCGCGACACACGCGGTCGAACTCCACGAGCATGTCGAGCTCCAATAGCTGCATGCGCCGGAAGTCCTCTCCTTCTATGACCTTTACCTGTTTCATCTGCGCCCCCATCTAGAACAGACCCTCGGCCGATAGCGAGGTAAGGCAGTCGATAAGCCTGTCGTTGTCCTCCTCTGTGATGGCACCGATGTGCCCGATGCGGAACACCTCGTCGCACAGCGCGCCGCCGTTTGGGCACAGCCACATGCCGTACCCGGTTTTGGCGCGCTCGATGATTGCCTTCGCGTTGCTCGCGGGGCAACGGAGCGCCGTCACTGCATTGGAGGGGTTCTCGGGGACCATCTCGAGTGTGGTGCTCGTCAGGGCGTCGCGCACGGCCTTCGCGCGCGACGCGATCTCGGCGCGCTCCGCGTCGATCCCGCGCGCCTCGATCGACCTCAAACGCGCATTGATCTCAAGCAGCGTGTTGACAGCAGGCGTCCAGGGAGTCTGCCCACGCTCGCCGTTGCGCAGGGCTTCCTTTAGGCTCAAGTAGGAGCAAACCTCGGGATTCTCCGCTACCCTTTCCTGTCCGCGCGGCGAGAGAGCCATGAGGGAGATGCCCGGGTGGCAAGCTAGCGCCTTTTGCGAACCCGTCAGCACCACGTCGGCGCCGAGAGCCGCCATGTCTATCTCTTCGGCGATGAACGCGCTCACTGCGTCGACGATCAAGAGCATCTCGCGTTCGCGGCAAAACTCGGATAGGAGCCTCATGTCGTACAATAGTCCCGACGAGGTCTCATGCATGTTCACGAGCAACGCACCGCAGCCGGATTCCACCGCATCCTCGAGGTTTTTCCGCGTGACCTGACGCCCGAACTCAAGCTTAATCTCGTTGACGTTGTGCCCGTGAAGTTGGCATAAGTCGACGAACCTCTGCCCGAAACTACCGCCATTGACGACGGCAACACGCTCAGCGGGTGCCAAGACACTCATCACAGCGGCCTCCATGGCACCTGTGCCCGAAGCCGTCAGGAACACACAGCGCGAGTTCCTAGGAGCGGACAGCAAGCCCAGCATGATGCGCTCGTTCTCCAGCATCACCTGAGAGAACTCTGGCGTACGGAAATAGGGCGCGTTCTTGGCTGAAACTTCCAGTACCTCGCTAGGGCTCATAACCGGTCCCACAGTAAAGTTAAGCATCTGCATTCTCCAAATCTCTAGTTAATTCAGATTTCAATTAAAAGGTGAAATCATCACCCGAAACCAATGGCGGCAGCTCTAAACACGCCTAATGATTGAGTAAACGTGGTGCCCCATACGCTCCTCTTTTGGCGGCAGCTGCATATAATCACCAAAGCAAGACCTCAGCAGCGGGTCATAGCCGCTAGGCACGGGTACGTCCATATCCTCAAAAGGCATATACACGGTGTCTTCGAACCACGTTCGCTCAAAGATGCTCGATTCCGGAGTTCCGGCCCATGAGATAAGGCCGACGTACTTTCTGGAATCGAACGAAGACTCCGTGCACAGAGTATTAAGTTGTTCCTGGTACCTCTCAGGCTTTCCTAGCATTCGGCTCAAAATAAACTTAGCTAGTTTTTTTGCTGGATTGATATCTCTGTTGCAACAATCAAAATTGCACGCCTGTAGATAGCGCAACATCAGCTTGTGTGCTGCTCTCTTTTTATCCAGAGCTTCGCTCATGTTGTCGGCCAGGCCGTCCAACGGGTAAATATCGATGAAAGTCCCAAGTTCATCGACCTCGTTGCCATACTCCCCTACCATCTTATATTCAGGATTAGAGATGCGCGTTATAAGGAACGGCCTTCTCAAACCAATCTCCGGTTTCACGGGCGTGTACTTGTCGAGTTCTGGGAAGCGTCCATCGAAGCAAGCTAAGAACCGCTCGTAGTCTGAACGGGGCATCGCGATATCTAAGTCATCATCCCAGGGAATAAACCCTTGATGTCTCACAACGCCGATGAGGCTTCCGTACATCAGCCAATACGTAATACCTTCGCGTCTGCAAACAGTATCGATATCTTTCAGAATCTTTAGGGACTCTAGCTGAATATCCCTTAGCTCGAGCTCCCCCTCAACATGCGGTGCGCTGGACTGCATAAGTCCCATAAAAATCATTTCCTTTCACAGTTATCTATGAAAATGCAACGTGCGGGACACCGTCACCTACGGCCTTAGTTTTTTCATGGTCTCTACCAGTTCGTGGCGGAAAAAGGTCAGAAACGCCAAATAAATCGAAGAATACAAGCAGAAAGCCGGCACTGGTGATAGTAAAAATGCCGACAGGATGAAACCAACAGTCAGCATGATCTCAGCAGCACCGATGGAGCTTGCTGGGACCTCCATCAGACGGTTCATGTAGAACTCTGACCATAGACTTCGGGCGACAATCACTACGGTCATAACCGAGATGACTGCAAAGACGGAACCAAGAGTGAAGACTGTTAATAGAGTAAGAATTAAACAAGAAATTGCGGATACCATGTTTACAAGCAGCATCACGCGTTCTCGCCGAAGAACGTTATAGTAAGTCACGCCAGTGATGTTGTACTTGCTGTCAAAAACACAGATGGGCAGAAGGAATATCAGGTACGTAAAGGTACTGGAGTAGTCGGGCAGCCACATCGTTAGCAACCAGACCATCGGGAAGTACAGAGCGTAAACACCCGGAAATAAAAGTCCCATGGCGTCACGTGCGGCGCGGTAGAACCTTCGAACCTCGTCAAGCGCAGCCTGCCGCAACGAGGGGAAAAGAACCATGGAGGCTTGCGAAACAAACGCCAGGAAGAAGCTCACAAGAGAAAGAGCGAGTGATAGCTTACCGAATGTCTCAATTCCCCACCGCGCATCAATGAAAAAACGCCCAATGCCAAGAATCAGCATGCTCATCACATTCGCGAGCATCATTGGGAACCCTATTTTTATGCTTGCCCATGAAAGCTGCGCCGCCCGACAAAAGCCGAGCGACTCTGCTTTCCAAAAATCGCGCAGATGCCAAGAACAATAACCGAGTTGAACTACTGTAGAGGCAGTATAGGAAACCACATAGGGATAAAAGACGTTGACTCTCAGGACAAGCAACACCAGTAACGGTATCAAAAACGCTAAACGTTCCACAATCGTCGAAAATGACGACTTCTTTGTCTCGTTCATGCATTGCAACTCATTCATCATGAAGGTCGCAAGGTTCTGCAGAACAAGGTAAATCGCCGTCATAACGATTACGAACATTCTCTCAGCACCAGACTGCAGGAAACTAGATAATAAGATGATTACTCCGGCCATGATTGTCTGGTAAAAGGCTCCGAAGAGCATCTGGCTCTTAATTGCCGCTTTGTCCATCTCTTCGCGCTTCTGCCCACCTGTAGTCAGATAGACTCCAGAGGAAAGACCCAGATGAAAGAACCCGACATAACTCACGTAGAAGATATATAGTTGCCAATATCCGAACTGCTCAACCCCAAGAAGCTTTGGGACGACGAGCGTCTGGATT
Source organism: uncultured Collinsella sp. (assembly GCA_902478875.1). Taxonomy (GTDB): domain Bacteria; phylum Actinomycetota; class Coriobacteriia; order Coriobacteriales; family Coriobacteriaceae; genus Collinsella. Next base: position 678 of record CABSMZ010000142.1, on the reverse strand, counting down.
ACGGATAGAGCCATACTTGCGCCTTGTGCTAAAAAAGCAAAGCTCATATTCTGTAAGATCAATTTCTTATTCATTTAATATCCAAATAAAATGTACGTGACCAGGTCTTTCACCTTTTATATGCACTGATTAGACGTTCAAAATTCGGATCGCTCATCGTAAAGTACGATTTTTACTAAATAAAGAGCATTGCTCACCTTGCGCGTCAGAAACAATTGAAGCCTCGCAAAGGATGAGCCAAAAGGAATTGACTGACTGGAGATTGTAAAAGAAACCGCAAAAGATTAAGACAATCAAAAGAAACGAGATTGATTTATTAATACGCCAAGTAGTGACTACACTAGAGAAAAGCCATCCATAAAACACCCCAGTGCCGATAACCCCCATACTAAGCAAGGTGTTTGTCAAATCACATTCGACAGTCCAAGCGCTGATAGTTTTATATTGACCAGTCAAGGCCGAATAAGGAAGACCTGAGCAATTAATTCCATATCCGAATAAAAAGGATTTAAAATTCATATTTGAAAATAGGGCAGGAATGTTAGAAATATAATCAGAATGTGCCTGGGCGCTCGAATCGAATACATTTTGCCCATTTAAAGCACCGATTCTGAATACAGTGAGGTTGATTTCCGATCTCAGCCGAACACATTGAGCGGATAGGCCATTCCCGCAGTT
>CABSMZ010000141.1 GCA_902478875.1 uncultured Collinsella sp. | reverse complement strand
TGTCGTAGACCGGCAGCAGCTGCTTGGAGGTCACGAGCGTGAGCGGGTACAGGCGGGTGCCGGACCCGCCGGCGAGGATGATGCCTTTCATAGTCCTTTTATTCCCTTCCGAGGAACAATTCCTCATATGAGTCGGTGATATAGCCCCATGAGTAACGACTCCGGATAACATCTGTGGACGCCTCATCTAAGGCCTCAATCTCATCCTCGTCCATGACGTCGGCGCAATTGATAAGAGCGGCGAGGTTCCCCAGGTCCTTGTTCCAGTACAGGGCGGAACCTTCTGCGACCTCTCGGTTGAAGCCCACGTCTAAAAGAAGATTCAGCTGAGTGAAAGCCAAGGCCTCCAAGAGGCTCGGGTTGGTGCCACCGACCTCATGGCCGTGGAAGTAGCCGTATGCCCGTTCGCGGATCTTCTTGAGGAGCTCTTGGTCGTAGACGGTCCCGACGAACTTGATGCGTGGATCGGATTTGAAATGCGTCTTCCGCTCGAGCTCCGCGAGGAAGGAGTCGTCCACTCCCGTCACGAGCGCGAAATCTCGCTTGGAGTCGGAAGCCATGAACTCCCGGATCATGGTCTCGTAGTTGTTCTCGGGCACGAAGCGCCCCACAACTAGGTAGTAGCCGAAGGGCTCGAGGCCCTTCTCGGAGAGCCATCCCGTGAACTTCGGGTCGTCGTCAGCGAGCGCTGAGCGCTTGATGTCGGCCCCGTAGGCGATGAAGGTCGTCTCGGGGTGCAGGTCGGCATACTCCCCTCGGATGTACTTCTCGATGTTCTTGGAGTCGCACACCATCAGGTCGGCGTGCTTGACCATCCCACGCTCCGAGAGCTTCCAGTACTTGCGGACGGGTGCGCTCCACTTGGCGCGCTTCCACTCGTGCCCGTCGGGGTTCACGAGGACCTCGCCGCCAAGGGCGTGGATCCTGTTCACGTACCTGGCGAAGAACGGCCCGATGCGACAGGCCAGTACGTAGACGATGGGGTGCTGGACTCGATTCTCCTTGATGTAGGCAATGCACCATTTGAGGGCGTCGATGTCGTAGAAGATAGCCCTCGCGGCGCCGACGGGCCTGCGCAGCACGTTGAAGCAGTGTGCTCCGTTGTGCTCGAACTCGCCGACTTGCTCGGCGGAGTCCACGGCGCATGCCACGTGGTACTTGATGTCGTGCGATACCTGATTCTCGGTCAGCTTCTCCACGAACGTCTCGTAGCCGCCGTAGTTTGCCGGAATCCCCTTGGATCCGATGATGAAAACATGCTGCATTAGTACGCATCGCTCCCGTTGAAGACCTCCAGAACCGTGAGGAAGACGATCTTGAGGTCAGTTACAATTCCGCGCTTGGCTATGTACTCGAGGTCACGGCGGACCATGCCGTCGAAACCGGTGGAGTTGCGCTCCGTAACCTGCCAGAGTCCGGTGATCCCAGGCTTCACTGCCAAACGTTGCAGGTCATACTCCGTATACTCCGCAACCTCATTCGGCAGCGGCGGCCTGGGGCCAACCACGGACATCTGACCCAGGAACACGTTCAGGAACTGCGGGAACTCGTCGATGGAGTGCTTGCGGATGAACTTACCGATCTTGGTGACGCGCGGATCGTTCTTCATCTTGAACATGGCACCTGCAATCTCGTTCTGCTCCTTGAGCTCGGCGAGGCGTTCGTCGGCATCTCTGTACATGCTGCGGAACTTCCACATGCGAAAGGTGGTTAAACTACCGTCGGAACGGGTGCGGCCAACGCGGATCTGGCTATAGAAGGGGCTCCCCTCGCTCTCCAGGCGGATGGTAGCGGCGAGTACGAGGCTGGGGATCGCGATGAGGACGAGCGCGGCACCGCTGAACACGATGTCGAACGTGCGCTTCACGACACGGTAGGCCAGGCGCGAACGATCCCAGTCCATGATGGATTGCATGGCCTTGTAGCGACCGGCGCCCTCGCGCCGGTCCATGGCCTGAGCGATGAGCGCCGCCCCCGCGGGCGCATCCGTTGCATATTGAGGTTTATCCGACACGTTCTCTTCCAACACTTCGTCCCCGGGTCGGGGATCCTCCCTGTTCTGTGTGGCGATCGCCAGCAGCTAGGCGATCGCCTTTTTGAGGTTGCGCATTACACGCTGCTCATTTGAAAGCACCGCGAGGCCAACGCGGGTGGTTACGCGTCGGCCGCACAGGTTGAGCTCCAGATAAGCAGTGCATTTACGTCTATTAATGGTTTTGATGAGGCCCTCGTGGCCCAACAGCGGACCAGCCGTCACTACGACCTGGTCACCATCTTTAAGGGCCTCGCTCATGGGCACTACGCGGTCTCCCTTATGCGTAAAGCCGCCAATAAGCTGGACCTCTTCTTTTGCCAACGGCACAAACTGACCATCCTGGGCAAGCACCCGGGCAAAGTCGTCCATGCGAAGCAGATACTGTTGCACGGTTCGAGGATCTGCCGTATCGCAGATAAGATAACCGGGAAAGAGCGGCTTGGTCGTATTGACCCATTCGCCGTGTACTTTGATCTCGGTTTGAAATTGGGGATAAAAGAGCTCCTGCATGGCACCAGCCGGAACCATACGCTCAATGCGCTCGCGCATTACGTCTTCGCGACCGTTTATGACCTGGATTACATACCACACGAGCACCACCCCCTTGCTGTCTTACGTGTGGCTCACGGGGTTTGGGTATGGCTACGCCAGGGCGCTTGTGCGCGAAGGCGCTCCATATTCAAACCCTGAGCCCAGTCAGACAAGCACGTGGCTCTGCCCCACCGTGAACGGTATGTATGAGTGCAGTTGCTAGAGACGCGGACGTGTATCGCAAAAATGACCGCGACTCCAGCTGGCTGCGTGCGAACCAGTCAAGTGGGTACAAAACTGGACCGCACGCAAACAGCTAAAGGACTGACGTGGTTTGCCGTAACAACTTATTGCACCTTCTAATGCGAACTTATAAATAGCCGCAAAAGCAAGTGCAAAACGTGCATGGCAATCGATATTGGAGCTCGTGGTTTTTCTAACACCGCCGTTACGGCCGGATGCTGATCGACCCTGCGCTCTGTGGCTTGCTGGAGCCGTGAGCACAGTTGAACTCATGTAACGCTAGTTATCTTAGCACAAGCTGGTAGCGAAACTGATTTGGGCTGCGTTGGACAACATCTCGTTCATTTGACGTGCTTAAGGGGGTTGTTTTGGGATGATGTTAACATTGGCGTAGGTTATTGTGGTGCTGGCAATAATTGGGAGCATTCCTGAAGCCCAACTGAAGCAGCGAGCTGCACTGGTAATTGCGTTTGGATAACAAACTATGTACAGACATGGGAAATAAATTGTGCAACTTTTTGTTGATGTGGGTATGGGTTTGTGGCGCGAGGTATTTTGGCATGAAAAAAGGCCTTCGGAATTCCGAAGGCCTTTACATTCACGATGGTGGAGACGAGGGGAATCGAACCCCTGACCTCTTGACTGCCAGTCAAGCGCTCTCCCAGCTGAGCTACGCCCCCATGACGAAGAGATACTATAGGGGAATGTTTTGATTGATGCAAGAGGTTTTTGTTGAAACTTTTTCTTACGGGTTTTCCTGGGACGGGGCAAAAATAATCACTCTACGAGCGCTAATTTTTATCCACCGTCCCGATAAAACCCTGATGCAGTAAATACGCTATTGCAGTACCGGTGTGGACTTCGATCTTTGCGGTGGATCTTACTATGTTGCTAATGCCGGTATCGGCCAACAAACCCAGCGGGGCGTGATCTAGTTCCCACTCTAGTCCGTGTTCGCTTACCTCGGTGTTGGGGGCGATTGCGATTATGGAGAACGTCTTGCCTTCGGAGCCCTCGATAGTCCACGATTCGCCCGCGTGGAGGATGCGAGCGACCACCTTGTCCTCGGCAATCCAGACAGGGGCATCCTCATAGCCTGCAAGCAGCCCCAGTACGGAAAGCGCCATATCCGGGCGGCCACCGGTGGCGCAGGTCGCAACCACTTCGGCACCTGGCCAGCGGCGACGGACGGAATCGAGCGCCAGCGCCAGATCGGTATAGTCCTTGTACGGGTCGTGGCGCTCAACTTCAAAGTCGGTGGCGGCATCGACCAGCGCGCGGCCCGCATCGCTTACCGTGTCAGCATCCCCAACATACACGTCGCAGCCCAGTCCCGCGCCCAGCAGCGCGTCGAGCCCGCGGTCCACGGCGACAACGTGGTCGCACTCCCCTGCTAGCCTACGCAACAGATCCGCGCTCGCCACCACGGGCGAGCCGCAGACCACTAATACCTTGCAAGCCACAGCCCTCGCCTATCCCTCAAACGAAAGCACGCGGGCCAGGTCAAGATCATCGTAACTGTCGATAAAAATATCGCAGTTTGCTCGCACGTCGTCGCGCTTCATGCGGCCGTGCGGATCATAGATGCCCACGCGCTTAAAGCCGGCGGAGCCAGAGCTCTTTAGGCCAAAGACGGCGTCCTCAAACACCCATGCGCGCTCAAATTTACACCCGTGGCGCTCCTCCAGGCGGCGCAGCGCCAGCTTGTACACATCGGGGAACTGTTTGGAGCGTCCTGCCTCGCCCGTGGTGGTAACAAACTCCATGTAAGCGTCGAGCCCGGCACCAGCGAGCGCGGACTGCACCAGCTCGGCCGGCGTGGACGTAGCCACGCACATGGCAATGCCTGCCGCCTTCGCCTGCTCCAAAAATGCCAGGAGACCCTTGCGCGGCGGCACCTTGGAGTACCCATCAATCAGAATATTGCTCAGCTCGCGGTACAGCTCCTCGCCATTCGCGCCAATACCCCAGGTGTCGTGGTAGGCCTGGCACTCATCCTCCAGCGACAAATGCTCAAACTGGGCAAACTCGTCGACCGTCACGTCGACCTGTCTCTTATACACATCTGACGCTGCCGACGACGG
>CABSMZ010000140.1 GCA_902478875.1 uncultured Collinsella sp. | reverse complement strand
GCTCACGAAGCCCCGCAAAGGTGCGGCGTGCCACATCCTTATTCCCCCGGGGCGCCATAGTCATAAGCCCCTGCACGCAAATTCCCTCAAGCTCCGCAAGCTCACCCGCGGCGGCGCGAATCTCATCGGGCGAAAAGCCTCCCTTCGACTCCTCACCACTCACATTGACCTCAATGAGCACACGCTGGAGGCCGGCGAGCTCGCCTGCCTCAATCTTGCGGACAGCACGGCTCGAGATCGCCTGCGCCAGATGCAGCGAACCCACCGAGTGAATCAGCTCGGCTGAGCCCAGCACCGCATTGATCTTATTGGTCTGCAGGTTGCCGATCATATCGAAGCGCACCTCGGGCAGCTCCGGATGCTCCGCCAGACCCGTGAGCTTGCGAACCAGCTCCTGCGGGCGGTTCTCGGCAAAATGGCGATACCCCGCCTGGATGGCGGCAACGGTCTCATCGACACCAACGGTCTTGGACACGGCAATGAGGCGCGCGGCGTCGTGGGGGCGGCCCGCGCGATCGAGCGCCGCATAAAAACGTTCCAGAATCTGCTCGCGGCGAGCGCGCATCAAGTCCAAATAGTTATCCATTGCCAATCGCCTCCGCTGACAGCCAAACAAGTAGTCCCATGCTAACGCAAGAGCGCGGTCCCGCATGTGCAAGGCCGCGCTCACTTAGGTATTTACAATCTTTCGACGAACGGGGTCACTTACTCCTCGTCGTCCTCGCCATCGTCCTCGTCCTCAAGATGATCGAGCAGGTAGCGAAGACCCTCGCTGACCTCGTTGGCGGGCACCTTGGCAACGTAGCGCGCGTCGACGGCGGGCCTCATGATAACACCCTCGCCCGAAGGCACGCGCATGCTCTCGAGCTCATCCTCGTCCACACGGGCGATATCGCCGGCGTTCATACGCTGACCAGTCAACAGGAAGGTCAGACGGCAAGCGGCATCGATGGAAATGGAAGCGATGCGATCGAGGTAGCGCGAAACCATGATGGCGCGGCGCAGGTCGTCATAGTTGCTGTCATCGTCCATAAAGTCGCCCGTATCCATACGGTTAAAGGTGCGGAAGAACTTCTCGTATGCCGCATGCACCGGCTCGTCCTCGACGGCCAGGTTGCAAATGATGGACATGTCGTTGGTGACGAGCGCAGAAAGCGACGAGCCTAGCACCTGGTACACGGCCTCAGCCTCGGCCTCGACCGTGCCGACAAGCTCCTGGGGCAGCGAGATGTCGGCCTTGATCATATGACGCGTGGCACGGCAGATCTGACGGACCTTATCGGTCATGCGCTGCAGGTTAAAGTCGACGTAGATGATCGTCTGAAGCAGGCGGAAGTCGGAAGCAACCGGTGACTGCGTGGCGATCAGGTTGTAGCAGACGGCCTCCAGGTTGGCGCAGCGCGCGTCAATCGAAAGCGTGCGCTTCTTGGTCTTGGTGGCGAGCTTGCGGTCGTCGGTCACATAGGCCTTCACGGCATCGTGGAGGGCCAGATCGACGGCCTCATAGATGCTCAGCATCTCGTGACGGGCCTCGACGAGCTGACGGGAAAACAGTTTGCGCATGGTTCACTCCAATCAGTTGGGTGCGGTCATGCCGCCCGCACAGTGAATACGCACCGGACTAGGTCCGATCGGCTTGGGACTAGTCGCACCGATCAGCCAAAGCGGCCGGTGATATAGTCTTCCGTCCGCGAGTCCACCGGGCTGGTGAAGATCGCGTCGGTTTGACCATACTCGATGAGCGTGGCGGGCTCGCCGGCAACTTCCTGCAAGAAGAATGCGGTGTAGTCGCTGATACGAGCTGCCTGCTGCATTGAATGCGTGACGATGATGATCGTCATCTCGGGCGCCAGCTCGGCCATCAGATCCTCGACCTTAGAGACGGACGTGGGGTCGATGGCGGAGCAGGGCTCGTCCATCAGGAGAACATCGGGTTGCACCGCAAGCACGCGCGCGATGCACAGACGCTGCTGCTGACCGCCCGAGAGCGCCAAACCATCCTTGTTGAGCTGATTGGATACCTCTTTCCAGAGGTTGGCGCGCTTGAGCGATTCTTCCACGATGTCATCGAGGTCGCTTTTGCTAGTCACGCCCTGCAGACGAGGGCCAAAGGCGACATTCTCGTAGATGGATTTGGGAAACGGGTTGGGCTGCTGAAAGATCATGCCCACGCGACGACGGAGGTCGACCGGGTCGACGCCCTCGGCATAGATATCATTGCCGTCGAGCGTCATGGTGCCCTCGACGCGCGTACCCTCGATCAGATCATTCATGCGGTTGATGCAGCGCAAAAACGTCGACTTGCCGCAGCCCGAAGGGCCAATGAAGGCGGTGATGGCGTTTTTGGCGATGTTGAGGTCAAGCCCCGTCAGCGCATGAAAGTCACCGTACCAAAAGTTGAAATCCTTGGCCGTAATGGCCGCTTGCTCCAGCGTGGGAGCGGACTGATAAACGGACATGGGACTCCTTAACTAGCGACGCTTGCGCGACAGGAAGCGCGCAAACAGGTTGAAGGCCAGAATGATCACCATCAGCAAGAGCGCGGTGCCGTAGGCTGCGTTCATGTTGATGCCGTCGTTGGCAAGCAGGTACAGGTGAACCGTCATGGGGCGGCCGGAATCGAGCGGCGAAATAGGTAGATTGATGGCTTGGCCCATGGTGTAGAGCACCACCGCGGTCTCGCCAATGGCGCGGCCGATGGCGAGGACGATGCCCGTGGCAATACGGCCAAAGGCAGAAGGAAGCACAATCTTGGAGACAACCTGCCACTTGGTGGCGCCCAGGCCGTACGCGCCCCAACGGATATAGCGCGGGACGGCGCGAATGGCCTCTTCGGTGGTGCGCATGACGATGGGAAGCATCAAGAGCGCGAGCGCCAGAGCGGCCGAGACCATCGAAAGGCCCAGGCCCATGGCCTCGACAAACAAGGCGTAGCCAAACAGGCCCATAACGATGGAGGGCACCGAGGCCAAAGCGTCAGCAGCGTAGCGAATGAGCTCGACGACCTTGCCCTGCTTGGCGTACTCGGCCAGATAGACGGCTGCCAGCACAGCAATCGGCGTGCAGATAAGCATGGCGAGCGCCGTCACATAGACGGTCGAGACGATCGTGGGCCAAATTCCGCCCTCGGCGTTGACGCCCTGGGGCCAACCGAAGATAAAGTCGAGCGAGATGTGTGGCAGGCCGTTGATGACCACGTAGGCGATGATAGCGACCAGCACCAGCGTGGTGATGTATGCCGCGGCACGGAACACGCCAAGCATGATCTTGTTGGACAGGTCCTTGTTGATGCGGCCCTTCTTGCCGTGGGAAAGGGCACGCTTGATGCGCTCGCGCGACGAGGTCGTATCGACCGTCGTGTCAACGGAATCGGACATAGCCTACCCCCTCTTCTTCTTGGAAACCAGGCGGACGATGCCCACCAGCGTGGCGGAAATGATAAACAGGACCACGCCCATGCCGAACAGCGCCGAGCGATGCAGACCCGAGGAATAGCTCATGTCGAGCGCAATCTGGCTCGTGAGCGTCGAGATGGGGCTCGCAATGCTGTCGGGAATAACCGGGGCGTTACCCACGACCATGAGCACGGCCATGGTCTCGCCGATGGCACGGCCCATACCCAGCACGATGGCATCCACGATACCCAGCTTGGCGGCAGGTAACACGACCTTATAGATGGTCTGCCACTTAGTAGCACCCATGGCATACGATGCCTCGCGAATACCCATGGGAATGGAATTGAGGGCATCGATGGTGAGCGTGGTGATGGTAGGGACGATCATGATGGCAAGCACGAACCACGCCGTCAGCGCACCAAAACCAAGACCACCGGTCAGTTGCGCGATAAACGGACGGATGATGATCATGCCAAAGAAGCCATAGATGATAGAAGGGATGCCGGCCAACAGGTCAACGGCAGGGCTGATGAGCTTGCGCACGCGCTTGCTGGCGATCTCGACCAGATACACGGCCGTGCCCACGCCTAGGGGCACACCCATGGCGAGCGCACCGACGGTCACCAGACCCGAGCCGGCAAGCAGCGACACGATGCCGTAGTGGCCCTCAGAGGGCGCCCACGTAAAGCTAAAGAAGTCCGCCAGACCGATGTCGGTAAAGACGGGCAGCGCCGAGTACGTGGTAAAGACAAAAATCAGGATGACGGTAACAACCGCCAAGAACGCGCAGGCAAAGAAAATCCACTGCAGCGCCTTCTCCTTGATATAGGTGCTGCGCGATACGAGCGCCAGCTCGCGCTTCTTGGGCGCCTGAGCATTCTGCTCAGTCTGGGAGTTTTCCTGTGCTTCCATGCTACTCACTCCCCTTCTCGTCGTTGGTGACGGGAATAAAGCCCGCCTCGCGAATCTGCTTGTCCATCTTTTCGGACGTCACGTAGTCGATGTAATCCTGCGCCTGCTGCGAAGGCGCACCCTTCACAAAGAAGTAAAGGTCGCGCGAGATGGGATAGCCGCCGCTCGCGACCGTCTTCTCGGACGCCTCAACATGATTGACCGAGACGGCCTTGACCGAGGTCTTGGCGTTGAGGCTATCGACGAAGCCCAGCGAAATGTAGCCAATGGCACCGCGCGAACGAGATACCACGTCGCGCACCTGGCCCGTGCCCGAAAGAACGGCCGAGCGGCGATCGAACGGGGTGCCGTCCATCACGATGGTGCGAAAGGCCTCACGCGTGCCGGACGCCTCATCTCGGTTGATGACCTGAATCCTCAGGTCCTCGCCACCGACTTCTTTCCAGTTGGTGATCTTGCCGGCGTAAATATCGCGGAGCTGCTCGGTCGAGAGGTTATCGACCGGGTTATCGTCGTTCACGATGACCGCGATACCGTCGTGGGCAATGACGATGGGAGTCAGGCCCAAATCCTGTTCCTGTCTCTTATACACATCTCCGAGCCCACGAGACCGTA
>CABSMZ010000139.1 GCA_902478875.1 uncultured Collinsella sp. | reverse complement strand
ACACTCTCTCCGTCGTCGGCAGCGTCAGATGTGTATAAGAGACAGCACTAGTTACTTGGTATCGCTTGCCGCTTTATCCTCATCGAAGGCGCCCTTAATCGGGGCGAGCAGCATAAGCATGTTACGGCCTTCCATCTTAGGCTTGGACTCGACCGTAGCGTAAGGCTTGAGATCCTCGGCGAGACGCTCGAGAACGTTAAGGCCCTGCTCCGGGTGAGCCATCTCACGGCCGCGGAACATGATGGTGATCTTAACGCGTGCGCCCTTCTTGAGGAAACGCAGAACGTGGCCCTTCTTGGTCTCGTAGTCGCCAACGTCGATCTTGGGTCGGAACTTCATTTCCTTGACCTCGACCTTGGACTGGTTCTTACGAGCAGCCTTGGCCTTCATGGCCTGCTGGTACTTGAACTTACCGTAGTCCATGACCTTGCAGACCGGCGGCTCCGCGTTGGGAGCGATCTCGACTAGGTCGAGACCCTGATCGTCGGCGACGCGCTGGGCATCGCGGATGGCGAACAGGCCGAGCTGAGAGCCATCGACGCCAATCAAACGGCACGAAGATGCAGTGATCTCGTCGTTGATGCGGGTGTCATCAGACTTAGCTATTTTCCCTACCTCCATTCATAAAAAAATAACCCGGCGCTTCTCAGCAACCAGGTCGTACACATAGAGTTCCTCGATTTGAGGAAGGGAATCTAAGTTGTATGACCAGTCAGCTGCTCATTGGCGCCAAAAGGTGGGAACCCTCGGGTTCCTCTTTAGGGCATTGCGGGAACAACGCCTTGCGAATAATAACACGTACAGCGCGTTATCACATTACGTACACGAAAAAGGGGCCTTGACCCCCTTGAACGCTCGCTTGCATGTATGGTGCCCGAGGCGAGACTCGAAGGGCCTTCGCTTCGCGAAGCCCCGGGCTTCGGACGCGCGGCGCCCTCGCCACGCGCCGCTACAAACAGGCCGCAGGCCTGTTTGCTTAACGCTTCGCGCGCTCACGCGAGTTCGGCACGAAAAAGGGGGCCGCAACCCCCTTGAACGCTCACTTGCATGTATGGTGCCCGAGGCGAGACTCGAACTCGCACGTTGTTGCCAACGGTGGATTTTGAGTCCACTGCGTCTGCCAATTCCGCCACTCGGGCACGTAATGCGTGAGTTAGTTTATCACAGCTTTCTGTTGATTAGTCCGAAAATGGAACTTCGAGCATTTCGATAAGCTCAACCTTGCGTAACATCTCCCGCTTACGACATCCACGTCCGTCAACCGAGGCCTCGCCCATCTGGTTGTCATAGGGATCCTCGCGCATACCATCGAAAGCAGGCACAAATTCAGCCTGGAATCGATTGTTGGCCACCATACGCCACGGGTCGAGATTGCCAAAGTAGTGACGGCGGCGCCACTCCTCCCCCATCCTGCGAGCAGAAGATCCAAATGACACGTCGGCGTTGAGCCAACCGGTCTGCGGCGTATAGAACTCTGCCCAGTCGTGCGACCCCACCGAATCGGGCGCAACGTACAGGCCGCTCTGCCAACGGGCAGGCACGCCCGCGATACGGCACATGGTGATAAACGTGAGCGCCATAACTCCGCAATCGCCGCGGAGCGAATGCGCGCAGTCATCGGCAATAGATCCCAAAAGCAAGTACGGCGGCTGATAGCGATAGTCGATATGTTGCGTCAGATAATCATAGATAGCACGAGCGCGATCGAGCGGATCCTCGAGTCCGTCAACAACACCGGCCGTCAGCTGCTGCAGATACGGCGTGAATGCAATGTGCGGACGGTCCTCAGAAATATCTTCGGGCAACGGCGCGTCCATACACGGATGCGACGGAAGCGCACCCCCATAAATATCGCGATAAGCGGCATTGATTTGATAGCGATAAGTCACCGAGAATGAGCGCTCACTCGAAGAAGACCACGAGGCGGTACGCGCCGAAGCGTTCGCGGGAGCAACAGCACCCTCCGGCGTCATGTCGAGAATCTCGACCTGAGACTGTTGGCGGCAGGTGGCGGCTACGGGAAGCCAAGCGCGAACGGTCTCCCCCTCTAGAGCGCCGGGGACAAACAAGGACGCCTTAAGCGTAATAACGCGAGTCAATCCGTTTTGTGACTCCATCTCCTTGAGCATCTCGTTGCGCAGTGCAATTCCGTCCGTAGGATCGGGACGCATGCCGGGAACCTCTTTGGGATATACGCGAAGCGAATCGAGGAAGTTGTCGAGAACGAACAGCTCGCCATCGATAAAGCGCCAGTCAATACGCTTACGGTCAATCAGATCGTCAAACTGCTCCTCGGTAAACTCAGGCCACTCCTCGCGAATCATCGCAATAGCTCGATCGCGCGACACCGAAAAATGAAGCGGCGTCTCAAGCATGCGATACCGCTCGGCACGAACGCAGGCAGCAAGCGAGGGATCGGGATCTTGGGCAAGTAGGCGGTCGCAAGCCTCAATAGCCTGCGAAAGATACCCCGCGTCCTTTAAACGCAGAATCTCGGGTGGCAAGCCAACATCTAGAAAACGGAAGTCATCATTGCAAACATCAACAGAGCAACCAACAGGACCCTCGTCAATAACCTTCCCATCCGAAGGCAGCACCTTAACAACAGCCATACTAAAACTCCAAGTCACTAGAACGCTTGAAGTCCATTGTAGCGAGATAAAAAGAAAGCCCCAATAAAGGAACCCTCAACACCGATAAACGGTACCTATAAAAAATGAATTCAGCCCAGTAACCCTGTGGCGAGTTAACGAAGGAGGCCCCGTTCACCCGAAGCTTTTCCCATTGCGCGACTTCTGGCAAAGCCAGGTGAGCGCAAGGGAAAAGCGTAGGGTGAACGGGGCCTCCGGCGGGAAGTTTAGCGACGCTTACGCCTTGTTGACGGAGCCAAACTCCTCCATGAGCTCCTTGGTGCGGGCAACGATGTTGTCGCGACCAGGCTTGAGGAGCTTGCGGGGGTCAAAGCCCTTGCCCTGCTGATCCTTGCCAGCCTCGATATACTCGCGAACGCCCTTGGCAAAGACGAGCTGCAGATCGGTGTTGACGTTGATCTTGGAGATACCCAGGGAGATGGCCTTCTTGATCTGATCCTCGGGGATGCCGGTGCCACCGTGCAGGACGAGGGGCAGGTCGCCGGTCTGAGCCTTGATCTCGCCCAGGCGCTCGAAGGAAAGGCCAGCCCAGTCGGCAGGGTACACGCCGTGGATGTTGCCGATACCGCAGGCGAGGAAGTCGACGCCCAGGTCAGCAATCTGCTTGCACTCAGCAGGATCAGCGAGCTCGCCGCTGGAGGTCACGCCGTCCTCGGTGCCGCCGATGCCGCCGACCTCGGCCTCGATGGACATGCCCTTGGAGTGGGCAAGCTCAACGAGTTCCTTGGTGCGGTCGAGGTTAAGCTGGAAGGTCTCCTCGTGAGAGCCGTCATACATGATGGACGTGAAGCCGGCCTCGATGCACTTGAAGCAGTCCTCGTAAGAACCGTGATCGAGGTGAAGGGCGACGGGAACGGTAACGCCCGTGGCCTCGACGGCAGCCTTGACCATGTCGGCGCAGACCTTGAAACCGCCCATCCACTTAGCGGCACCAGCGGTGCACTGAAGGATCAGCGGAGACTTGGCCTCCTCGGCGGCCTGGAGAATAGCCAGGGTCCACTCGAGGTTGTTGGTGTTGAAGGCACCGAGAGCGTACTTGCCGGCCTCGGCCTTCTTGAGCATGTCTGCTGCGTTGACGAGCATAAAGAAACCTCCTGTAAGGTTGCTCCGATAACGTCTGAGATTTTACCACGACATACCCGAGCATAAACGTTCGTTTGTTCACGAATACCATCCGATTGGACAAATTTTGACCGTTTGCCCCACAGAATCGACCCACTGGGGAAAATAGCTTGACGATTGAGCGGTCCTCGTGGTTCGAAAGACGGCTTCGAGCCTACATCTGCATAAACGGGTTCTGCATAAGTTCGCGCGCCATCGTGGTCGAATCGCCATGGCCCGTCAAGCAAACGGTATCGGGCGGAAGCGTCTTGGCAAGTTTGGAGAGCGAGCGCATAATCGCCGCCTCGTCACCGCCGGAAAGATCGGTACGACCGTGGCTGCCCGGGAAAAGCGTGTCGCCCACAAAGGCGATGTTCCCCTGCTCGGTCGCGGCGAACAGGACGATGCCGCCCGGCGTATGCCCCGGCGTCTCGATCACCTGCAGGCAGATATCGCCCAATTCAATCGTATCGCCCTCGGCAAGCAGCCGCGTCGGCTCGCCCGGATCGGGCGTCTCAATACCCCACATGGCGCGCTGCTCCTCGATATTTGCGCGAGGCACCGTCACGTCCTTAGCGCACAACTCATATAGTGCGCTGTCGCCAACGACAGCTCGAACCCCGGCGACCCCGCCAACATGGTCGGCATGACCGTGCGTGCAGACAGAGCCGAGTACGCGAACTTCGGGATGCGCGGTGCGGATATGCTCCACAAGACGCTCGCCCTCCCATGCCGGATCGACGATTAAGCACTCGTCATTCGAAATCACGGCGTAACTGTTGGTCTGAATCGGGCCGTTAACGAGTGCCTCAATCGAAGCCGCACCTCGGGGTGTCAGGTCCAAAGTCATATCGTCCATGCGCATGCCCTCCTTCTAAAATACGTTCGAGGCACCAAACGATGCCTCGAACGTAACCAATATCTATGATGCTGAGAGGCTCTCGCACCTACACACGGCGCTTGAGCTGAGCTCCGCCTTCGCCGGGCATAAGACGGCGAGCGTCGTAGACCGAATCGACACTGCTGATGGAAGCCAGCAGCGGATCCAGACCGCTCGCGTCCGAGATCTCGACCATAAAGCGCAGGGTTGCAATACCCTCGCGGTTGGTCGACGTGGCGGCAGAAAGGATATTGCCGCCCGCATCGCCAATGGCAATGGTGACATCCTTGAGCAGGCCCTGTCTCTTATA
>CABSMZ010000138.1 GCA_902478875.1 uncultured Collinsella sp. | reverse complement strand
CATGCGCTGCAGGGCGTGCTCCTTGCCAACGTGCCCATGATTATCCTGACCATCGACCCCTGCATTAGCTGCACGGAAAGGTAGGCGCGGCATGAGTTTACTGACATTTGCCAAGACGGCCTTGGGCTCTATGGTCAAGCAGCCGGTAACGGTGTGCTATCCGCAGGAGAAGCTCGCGGCACCCGAGCGCCTGCGCGGGCATATCGTTAACGACATGAACGTGTGCATCTGCTGTGGCATGTGCGCGCGCCGCTGCCCGGCGGGCGCACTCGCGGTCGATCGCAAGGGCGGAACGTGGTCGATCGACCCGTATGCCTGTGTGGTGTGCGGCGAGTGCATCGAAAGCTGTCCTAAACACTGCCTGAGCATGGACACCGCCCGCACTTCGGTTGCGGCGGACAAGACTCCCGCGGTAGAAACCAAGCCGGAATAGAGCTGGAATAGGGCCGGTGGGGCAAAAATGCCCCACCGGCCCCGCGCTTAAACGCGCGGTGGAGCCGCCGCGAACAAAACTATGCCGGTTTACTACGACAAATCGCCTACTCCTAACCACACCGCATGTGGTAAAACCAAAACCGCAGGTAGACGGCTTGCAGCTTTGCGAAAAAGCCACGCGTGGTCGGACGCCTTCTTTTTATCGTAGTAAACCGGCATAGTTTTGAAATGGCATCATATCGGTAACAGCCATTGATCCCCCAAGGGCGGAGGAAAACGGATCATTTTTGCCTGATGGCTCCGAGTCGCACCCGTTTTCCTGCGAAAACGCTCGTGTCTCAACTTTGGTGAGACATTTGTCTCACGCCCAAAACCGAATCTGGAACATGTGTCACCTGCCCTAATTGCGTCTTATTCCGTAACTTTAGGCTGATGCAAGGTCTGAGCCTGCGAGAAGGGAGACGCGATGAGTAAGTACACGAGGGGTCTCTTGGCGGTGATACTGGCCGTAGTGCTGGTGTTGCCGGCTGCAGCATTTGCCATGCTGCCCGAGGCCAACGCCAGGTCCAGCACCGGAATGGACGGACCGACAATGGCCGGAAAGGTTGTCGACCCCGATACCAGCGGTCGCTGGGAAATCTGGGCGGCAGGCCACGGTGGCAATAAGGTAACGACCCAAAACGTCGGTCGAATCTGGACCGACAAGACGGTCAAGGCAACCGAGGAAAACGAAGAGTCGGACTTTTTGACCACGCTTTCGGCGATGTCCTCGACGTCTAATTCAACCGTGACGGTTACCACGCCGCTCGACATCGTGATGGTGCTGGATGCTTCTGGCTCAATGGATCGCGCTATGGGCGATACCGACAACACTAAGCGCATTACAGCTCTGAAGAACGCTGCCTATAGCTTTATCGATACTATTGCCAAGCAAAACGAGGGTATCGAGGGCGTGGATAGGCAACATAAGGTTGCTATCGTTAAGTTTTCGGGAGATACGACCAAAAAGGTCGGTAATGATACCTATCGCGCTGACGGCTACACCTACAACTACTCGCAGGTGATGTCGGGCCTGACCGATTGCTCCGGCCCCGGCGTGACTGATCTTAAGAAAACAATTAAGGCTATTAAGCCTGCCGGCGCCACGCGTGCCGACTATGGTCTAGAACTGGCCGAGGGCATCACTTCTGGTCGCGCGGACGCCAAGAAGATTGTTGTGTTCTTTACCGACGGCACGCCAACGAAAGTTGACAAGTTTGACCCTGGCGTCGCCAACGATGCTGTGACGGCTGCCAAGAATATGAAGGACAGCAAGGCTGCCGTCTATACCATCGGCATCTTTGACGGTGCGAACCCCAGCGCCAGTATCCAAGATTCGAATACAAGCCAAGAAAACAAGTTCATGCAGGCCGTTTCGAGCAACTATCCCAATGCCACGGCATGGAACGCTCACGGCACGCGTGCGGAAAACTCCGACTACTATAAGTCGGCGACCAATGCCGAAGAGCTCAAGAAGGTCTTCGATGACATCTCTCAGGCCATCACATCGGAGCCGCCTTATCCGACCGAAATCCATAAGGGCTACGACGAGACCAAGTCCGGCTACATCACGTTTACCGACGAGCTAGGCGACTTTATGCAGGTCGACGGATTTGCCGAAGTCGTCATCAACGGCACGCCGTTTACCAAGGCGAGCAAGACGGTCAACAAAGAGACCAATACCGACACCTACGAGTTCGCCGGCAAGGCAAAAGACCTGCTCATTACCGTGCAGCGCGCCGGCGATGACAATCCCCAGAAGGGCGATATCGTAACGGTCAATATTCCTGCGTCGTTGATTCCGCTGAGTCACTTTAAGACCGTAGACGGCAAGCTTTCGGTCGACAGCGTTAAGCCCATTCAGGTGAAGTATGCCTCGAGCGTGAAGAGGGACGCCCTCGATAACCTGTTTACGCCTGAGAAGGTCGCGGGACTCAAGGACTACATCGAGAACAATACGACTGCCGTTGACGGCACCAAGACCGTGAGTTTCTACGCGAACAAGTGGAGCGGTGGTGCGTTGGGTGATACGGTCGCGACCTTTGAGCCGGCCGACACCAACCGCTACTACTACTTCCAGAAGCAGACTCCCATTTACACGGACAAGGGCTGCACGCAGCCTGCAAAGAATTCGCTGACAGATACCGGCACCTATTACTACAAGGATGAGTTTGAGGAGCAGGGCTCGAACGGCGAGGCCAAGCCCGCCACCGCCGTCATCGAGTTCATCGGTGGCGACGCTACCAAGTTTGACGGCGCTATAGTTGCCGACAAGGACGGAAACCTGTCGTTTAGCGTGGGAACCGCGCGCCTGGCCTTTATCGATGAGCTCCACACCACCAAGAAGAGCGTGGGCGGCAACAACACTGGTACCGCGACCGACGTTCTCAACCCCAAGTGGAATAACGTGTCCGCCAAGGCGACCGCGACGCATGTCAATTCCTACCTGGGCAACAACGGTAAGATCAGCTTTGCGTATGACATGACGCCGGCAATGGTGAACACCAAGGCCAGCTTTGGTCTGACCAAGGTGCTCGAGGGTCGCGACCGGACGAATGCTGACGCGTTTGAGTTTGGCCTGACGTCCGAGAACGGCGCCCCGATGCCTGCGACTACGACTGCGATCGTGCGCAAGGCCGACCTGGACGCCCGGGGCAAGGCTGCCATCGACTTCGGTACGATCGAATACACCAAACCTGGCACGTACGTCTATAAGGTCAGTGAAAAGCACGCCGGGACCACGATTGACGGCATCGCCTACAGCGGTAACGTCGCGGAGATCACCGTGACGGTGAGGCCCAATAAGAAGGGCGAACTGAGCGCTGACGTGAAGGTGACCTCGGGTGAGACCGAGTTCAAGAACGTCTACGCTTCGGATCCTGTTGAGTCCAGCGTTACCGACCAGATTGCCGTGGCCAAGTCCCTGACCGGGCGCGACTTGGCGGAAGGCGAGTTCAGCTTTGAGCTGCTCGAAGTCATGGGCAAGGAAGTTAAGCCTGTCGAGACCGTTGCAAACGGCGCCGACGGCAAGGTGACGTTCAGCGCCATCAAGTACACCGAGATCGGCCAGCATACCTATAAGCTGCGCGAGGTCAAGGGCGACGCCGGCGGCATCACCTACGACAATACGGTCTACACTGTCGTGACGACCATTGCCGATAACGGCAAGGGCCAGCTGGTCGCTACGCACGAGCTGGGGGGCGCCAAGGACGTCAAGAACATCGAGTTCAAGAACGCCTACACCACGAATGCTGCCGAGGCATCGCTTGCGGGCATCAAGAACCTGCAGGTCGCCGACGGCTTGACCCCGGCTGACATTGCCGGCAAGTTCACCTTTACCGTGACCGGTGAAGAGGGCGCACCCATGCCCGCGAATGCGAGCGTGACCAATGATGCCAAGGGCAAGGTCGACTTTGGCAAGATTGCCTTTACGCTCGACGACCTTAACAAGGCTCTGGGCGAGAAGCCCGAGAAGCGCGAGCACACCTTTACCTATACCGTGACCGAGTCCGGCGAGGTCGCTGGCGTGACCAACGACGCCAAGCTGTCGCGCGAGGTTTCCTTCACCGTGACCGATGACGGCAAGGGCAATCTGAGCGTATCCTGCAAGCCGGACGGCGATGTGGCATTTACGTTCACCAATACCTATAACGTGACGCCTGTCGAGACGAGCGTCACCGACCAGATCACCGCGAACAAGGTCCTGACCGGGCGTGAGCTTGCTGCCGGCGAGTTCTCTTTTGAGCTGGTCGAGGGCGACGAGGTTGTCGCCAAGGGCACCAACGCTGCCGACGGCACGATCGCCATGGACAAGATCGCCTACGACAAGCTTGGTAAGCACACCTACACGCTGCGCGAGGCCAAGGGCGGAACCACCAGCAAGGGCGTCACCTACAGCGACGCCAAGTACACCATCGAGACCACCATCACGGACAACGGCGACGGCACCCTCAAGGCCGAGCATGTCCTGAAGGACCCCGAGGCTGCGACCTTCAAGAACACCTACAGCGTAACCCCGCTCGATGCAGAGCTCGACTTTGACCTGAGCAAGGCCATCGACGGCCGCGAGTGGACGGATGGGGACGAGTTTAGCTTTACCATTACCGCCCCCGATGGCGCCCCGCTACCCGATCCTGCGACCGTAACCGTGAGCAAGCACGACGCGAAGGACGGCATTGCCGCCATCAAGTTCGGCAAGATTCGCTACACGGCTGCCGGAACCTACAAGTACGAGATCCGCGAGAACGCGGGTAATACGGTTGGCATGACGTATGACTCCCACGTCGCGACCGCCGAAGTGACCGTGACCGAGGGCAGCGAGGGCAACCTGACCGCAAACGTCACCAAGAAGGAAAACGGACGCTTTACCAACATGTACCGCACTGAGCTCGATTACGCCGCGGCCGGCGGCCTCAAGCTCAGCAAGACCCTCTGCGGACGTCCCATGACCGAGGGTCAATTCACCTTTACCGCTG
>CABSMZ010000137.1 GCA_902478875.1 uncultured Collinsella sp. | reverse complement strand
CTTCTCGGTTTCCTTCATTTGTCTCTCCTTTCTGGGGTTGTTTCCACATCCCCCATGCCAACGGGCATCATAACCCGCTTACATTCCGTAACACTCGGCCGCTTTGGCCTTAAGCGCATTGACTGACTCTTCGTAGCCCTCTGCCTTGACCTCCATTTGCTTGGAGACGGCATCAAGATACGGGTGCACGTCCCATGACTTCAGACGCTCGGTTATCATGGCCGCAATCGTCTGGAAGAACACAAGATTGGGAATTGCGCTGAGCAGCGGAGCCACCTGAGGCACCGCAACCTCGTGAGCCCTACCCTTGGGATGGGCCGTGAGCAGCACCGTTTTTGTCGTAACGTTCGATAGCGCATCAGCGATATTCGCAAGACGCTCCGACCCCTGCGGATCGTCGACGATAAACACCAGATAGCCCGGAACGATCTGCATCTCGGGACCGTGGACGAACTCCTCGCCTTCGTGATGCATGGCAGGAATCTTGATGGTCTCGCTCAGCTTGAGGGCCGCCTCTTCGGCAACGCCATAGTTGGGGCCGTTGCCGACGACCATGGCGGGCGTGTGCTCAGAAAGCTCGAGCATGTGGTCTTGGACATATGCCTCGGCGGTCTTGCACATCACGGCATTGGCATGGATAGCCTCGCGCAGGTCGTCAAGACGCTGGGCAACGCCCTTGGCGTCAATCGTTCCGCGCGCCTGACCGCCGTAAATGCCAAAGAGCACCAGGTACTCAACGAGCACCTCGACGCCCAGAGTCACAAAGTCCACCGACTCGACGCCCACACCGTAGTCAAGAACGATGTCAGCGTGTTCCTTGATGGGTGCCTCGACGTTTGCCGTGAGCGCAACTGCAGCCATATCGTGTGCGCGCATGTAATCGAGCGCCGCAATCGTATTGGTCGAATAGCCACTCTGCGAAACGGCAATGTTGAGCACATGCTGCGGATAGGTGTGTTCAAAATCGACGAAGGCCTCGGGCGTCACAACGGACACCTGCATTTGCAGGGCATCTTGCAGGTAATCGCGGGCGCAATCGGCGGCATGGCGCGACGAACCCGAAGCAACGATGCGCAGCGCGTCAAAAGAACCGGACTGGAAAATATCAACGAGCTGCGCTACCAGCTCAGACGAACGCTCGAGGTTCTCCCCCATACGCACATGGGCAAGCTGAACGTAATCGAGCATCTTCATCGTCTCACCTCGTAACAAATCATTAGTATTTGATACCAATCACAGTTACAGGTTACGGCTTTTTGATACCTCTTTGTCGATTAATTTATCCCCATCGGCGAACGGTCGATTTTGAGCCCTGTAAGGTTGTATATACAGCTGACCCAACGATCAAAACTGGTTAGTTTCCCAGCCGTTATTCACAGAATACCAGCTAGTACGTATAGGTGTAGCCGCCCGTATCGCCACGATTGAAGGACTTTACATACTCGATAGCCTGACCGCTCGCGTCATAGCTCACGCATTCCAAAAGCAAAACAAGATCGCCCTGTTCCAGTCCAAGGAGGCCGGCATCTCGTGCGCCCAGCGCTTCGATATCGAGCTTTTCCTGTGCCATGACTGGCTTTCGGCCCAGCATCTCATAGGTCTCGTACAAACTGAAGACCGACACGTCAATATCTTCGATGGTTGGGAACAGCAGGCAGGGAATCAGCGCCGTCTCAATCGATACGGGGCTACCGTTTATGCAGTTCAGGCGTCGAACGGAATAGAGCAGGTCGTCCTCGGCGATGCCAAACAGGTCGGCGTAATATGGCCCCGCATAACGCTTGGAACGCGCGAGAATACGGACGGACGGCTCGCCGCCCGAAGCACGGACCGATTCACGGAAACCGACCGTGCGTTCAAAAAAAGCAGGTACTTTCTGCGCCACAAAGGCACCTTTTCCCCGAACACGGCGAATCTGCCCGCGCCGAACCAGCTCATCGACAGCGCTTCGGATGGTCAAGCGTGTCGTACCAAATTCCTCGGCAAGGTCTTTTTCGGACGGAATCATGGAACCCGTGGGATATATACCGCGCTCGATACGTTCCTCGATGCGGCGTCGAATGCGCATATAAACCGGGGTGGCATCTACTGTTTCAGCCATTGTTCACCTGCCACGCTCCTCATGCCGTTCTCTTCGCCGTTATCGGCAAAGCGGAACTTTGTGGGCAAAATCACCGATTTGCAATGCTCCACAAAACGCATGTCCTTATCAAATTCGATCGAGCTCTCATAGAACACCGGCGTTCCCTCTTCTTGCTGGAGCAGCTCGGCCTCTTCGGCGTTCAAACGCGAGATGGAGATATGTTCACGTCCATGCTCAACACGCACGCCACCTTCTTTGAGCAAGACATCGTAAAGGCTCTCACACTCAAAATCGTGCTCGGGAAGCGCGGGGCACAGGGACAGGTTAACGTGAGCGGTCTCGATTGACGCCGGCTCGCCCTCTATAAGTCGAATGCGCTGCATGCGGAGTAAAGGAGCGCCCACAGCCACCCCAAGCTTGTCGGCAAGCGCCTCATCCGCCTCGATGGTCCCGGTGGAAACCAGACGAGAAGAGGGGTGCAGGCCGGCAGTCCGCACAGCATCGGAAAAGTTATACGTTTCCTGGAAGATATTCAGCGGCTTGGGAGGACACACATACGTACCCGATCCGCGACGGCTCTCGAGCGTTCCACACGAGATGAGCCGCGTGATACCGGCGCGCAACGCCGTACGCGAAACGCCAATCTCTTCGCACAGCACGCGCTCAGCCGGCAGGCGATCGCCGCCGGCAAGCTGGTGGTGCTGGATATACCAAAGAATTCCCTCAACAGCACGATCTTTGGGGGGAATTGCATAAGATTCGCCTGCCATTGCACAGACTCCTCATTCAGAAACGTATGCCGCCAAAATTAGACCAGCCCTCCCATGGCATCAAATTCGGCCTTGATCTTCTCGGCGACATTCCGATACGACTTATATAGACTTGAATCGCGTTTGACTTCGTCGGTCATAACGGGAATCTCTAATTTGGAAACCTCGTCTTTTCCCGTCTGAACCGCCACAACAACGCCCATACCAAGACACATATTACGCTTGGCGGCATTCATTTTTGCTGCCTTGGCAGGATTTGCCAGGATACGCTGGGCAAATTCCTGTTTTGAGACCACTTCCTCGGCCTCCGGATCGCCCGCCTCGGCTACTTCGCACTGCAACACGTCCGCATAGTCAAAAATCTTCGGCTCGCCGCCGCGCTGATGCACGGCCCACTTGCGGCGCGTGGCATCCTGGTAGATAGCCGGCAAAAACGTAAACCGCGGCGGGTCCAAAATCGTATCCGTGATGGTAAACACATCGGGATCAAAGGCATCCTGCGGGTTTTTCTTCTTGAACAGCCCCATATCAGCCTCCCGTACTAGCATTAAACAACTCAAGCTGAATATAGCACCAATTTCAAGCCGCTGCCTTACCCTATCGGTACGCGGCGTCTATGGCTCGCCCAGCGGAAAAGTTCATGGACGAGGGCCGGGGAGGCATACTTTGTTTTGAGAAGTGGGCTCCGCGAACTTCTCAAAACAAAGTATGCCTCCCCGGCCCCGCCGGCAAATAGCGGACACTCCGCATGCAATCTATGCAAACAAACAAGTGCGCTTAGCTATATTCGGTAAGATCAAGCACACTGCCCTTCACGATAAGCGCCGGTTCCAGAACGACCTCTTCGGCACGCTTACCGCCCCTACCGGCAAGACGCTTGGACATGCAGGCAAAAGCATGCTCCGCAAGGACACCGGGATCCTGCTCAATCGCAGTCAGCGCCGGCTCAAAGAGAACGTCGGCCGCCGAGTTGTCATAGCTTACGACCGAGATATCGCCTGGGATGCTCTTCCCCATCTCGTGCAAGCGCTTGAGCAGACCGAGGGCAATGTTATCCGAGCTTGCAAACACGGCGGTGGCATCGGTTGCAAGCACGGCCTCCGAGGCCTCGTAGGCGCTCGGGATGTAATATTCGCTCTCAAACTCCAGGCGCGCGTCGATGGGCAGTCCCACCTCGCGCAGCGCGCGCTCGTAACCGGCGAGTCGCTTGCGGCCCGTATTGGAGCGACGCGCGTTAACCAGACAGGCGATGCGGCGATGACCCTGCTCAATCAGATACCGCGTAGCCATGTAGCCGCCCATCTCGTGGTCGAACATCACCTTGTCGCACTCGAGTCCCTCAATGGCACGGTCGACCATCACGGCAGGGATAGGCAGATGGCTCACTTCCTCGCGCAGAGCGCGATCGTCGGAGAACTCGTCACCCACCACCAGAAAGACGCCGTCGACGCCGCGCGTCACCAGCTGGCGTAGCAGTTCCAGATCGTCATCGGCGCTTCCACCCGAGCTGGTAATAAAGAGTGCATAGCCGTCTTCACGGCAGCGCTTTTCCAAGCTGCCGGCGAGCGAGGCAAAAAAGCGACTCTCGATATTGGGAACGATCAGGCCTAAGGTGCGCGACTCGCGCATAACCAGGCTACGCGCGATCTGGTTAGGAACATAGTGGTTGCGCGCCGCAACCTCCTTGATGAGCCTGCGGTTTTCTTCCGAGATGCGACAGGGCCGATTATTGAGAACAAGCGAGACCGACGAAGGGGAAAGCCCCACCTCCTGGGCGATCTGCTTGAGGGTGACTTTGTTGGCCATCTCGCTCCTTCCGGGTTTACGCGCAATCTCTTGAAAGTATAGCGACTGCCCATCTACCTCGGTGATAAACACTTTACCAATCCGGTGGACGGCTGTTTTATCGCCGCCAGCGCACCAAATCCGTCCGGGTGGGGTATATTGCAATCGATTGATGACAACGACCACCAAAAGGCGGATATTCGTATGCACGAGAACGACTTTTTTAACGAGGACCTGCTCTGCGCGCTCGCCGGTGTCGCCGGCGAGGACAACGTGCTGATGAGCGAGCCCATGCGCGAGCACACCACGTTTAAGATCTGTCTCTTATACAC
>CABSMZ010000136.1 GCA_902478875.1 uncultured Collinsella sp. | reverse complement strand
GTCGGCAGCGTCAGATGTGTATAAGAGACAGTCCTTGGACGATGCGCCTATACAAGACCCCAGGTCTTGACCTCTTGGTCGAGCCAGCCGTCGGCCAGGCGATCGCAAATCACCTGATCGACCACGGCCGAAAGGTCGCAGCCCTTCTTGGTCGCCACGCCGTAGCCCTGCTCGCCAAACTTGACCTCGGGCTGCAGCAGCTCAACGGTCTCGTTCATGTAACCGGCCAGCGTGGAGCGGTCCATGGCAAAGACGTCGATATTGCCGGCGTCGAGCGAGCTCTTGATGATGGGATAGCCGCTAAAGGCCCTAAACTCTGGCTTGCAGCTAAAGCCGTTGTCCTTGATCATCTGCTCGATCAGGCCCTGCGTGGTAGCACCCTGGCTCACGCCGATGACCTTGCCGTCCAGATCCTCAATCGAGGTAAAGCCCGAACGCTTCTTGACCATGAGCCCCACGTAGTCGGTGCGGTACGGCGTCGAGAAATCCCAGCTCTTCTTGCGCTCGTCGGTGATGGTGTAGGTCGCCGCGACCACGTCGAGTTGGCCGTTATCGATCAGCGGGCCGCGTGTCTTGGGCGTTACGTCGGTAAACTCGACAAGCTCCTGGGCGCGGGCCTCCTTGTAGCTCACGCCAAAGACGGCAGCGGCGATCTGGTAGCACAAATCGACTTCCATGCCCTCAAAGCGGCCCTTGGCGGTGTCGTAATAGCCATAGCCGGGAACGTCCTTCTTAACGCCGGCATTCAGATGGCCACGCGACTTGATGGCCGCAAGCTTGGACCCCTTGTCGGAACCCTCGCCGCCGGCGGAGTTGCCGCAACCGGTAAGCGCGGTCCCCGTCAGCGCGAGCATGCTGGCGCCAGCCAGCTGCAAAAAGTGACGGCGCGACACGGCCGCCCTCGTCATATCCGTCATGTCCATCACCGCGCCTAGTGCAGAATCTTGGACAGGAACTCGCGACAGCGCGGGTTCTCGGGGTTATCGAAGAAGTGCTCGGGCGTGCCCTCCTCCAGAATGCGGCCGTCCTCCATAAAGATGACGCGGTCGGCCACCTGGCGCGCAAAGCCCATCTCATGCGTCACGCAGATCATGGTGATGTCCTCCTGCGCGAGCTCGATCATGACGTCCAGAACTTCCTGGACCATCTCGGGGTCGAGTGCCGAGGTCGGCTCGTCAAACAGGATGATGGGCTGCTTGGTGCACAGGGCACGGGCGATGGCGATGCGCTGCTGCTGACCGCCCGAGAGATTCTGCGGATACTCGCCGGCCTTATGCGCCATGCCGACACGCTTGAGCGCGGCGATAGCGATCTCGGTCGCCTCCTCCTTGCTCTTCTTTTGCAGTTTGATGGGCGCGAGCGTCAGGTTGCCCAGCACCGTCATGTTGGGATACAGGTTGAACTGCTGAAACACCATGGAGCTATACTTGTGAGCCATCTCCAGGTGGTTCTTTTTGGTGAGCGGCGTACCGTCGATGACTACCTCGCCCGACGTGGGCTCCTCCAGATAATCGACGCAACGGATGAGCGTCGACTTACCCGAACCGGAAGGCCCGATCATTACGAGCTTCTCGCCGCGCTTGACGGTGAGGTTGATATCTTTGAGCACATGCAGGTCGCCAAAGTACTTGTTGAGATGCTTGATCTCGATCATGTCTGCCATGAATGTCCCTTCCCTGCGTTTACACGAGTTGAACTATTGTACGGAAAGAACCACGTTTTCGCAGCCCACACTACATTCCCGTAAAGAACCCGCAACCTTTCACCTGCTCGTTGGCGCTCATTGGGGACAGACTTAAATGAGTACCTGCTCATTGGGCACTCATTTAAGTCTGTCCCCAATGAGTGCCCGCGGGGGACGCCCTTCCTCCAACCGCCCTTGTTGAGCATAAGTCAGCGAAAACCCGTACACGCGAGCAAGGTGACGTGAAATGAAAGGGCGCAGACCTTATGGTCGCGCCCTTGAAATTGAACGTCAGATTGCCGTGTGTACGGGTTTGCAGCGTCGAGCCGTTACGCGGTTTGGTAAAACCGCGTAACAAATTACGCAAGTTTGGCGCCGACGATCTTTGCTGCGGCCGGCTTATCGAAGTTGCCGCCGGTGGCCTTGCCCAGGGCACCCATGACCTGGCCCATCTGCTTCTTGGACGTGGCACCCAGCTCGGCGATAACCTGCTCGATCAGGGCCTCGAGCTCCTCGCCCGAAACCTGCGCGGGCAGCAAGCTTTCCAGAATCTTGACCTGCTCGGTCAGGTTGTCGGTACGCTCCTGGTCGGTGCCGGCCTTGATGGACATCTCCAGCGTCTCGCTCGTCTGCTTGATCAGACGCTTGATCATGCTGTTGACGTCTTCCTCGGTCACATCGCGGCGCTCGTTAACCTCGATATTCTTCACCTCTGCCTTGACCTGGCGAATGATGGACAGGCGAACCTTGTCCTTGGCCTTCATGGCCGCGATCATTTCCTTCTGCAGCTCTTCGTTGGTCATCTGCAAATCCTCTCTAATAGCGTGGGCGGCACTCGCGCGAGCACCGTCCCATGATTACTCAGTCGTCGACGAATCGTCGGTCGAGCTCTTGGTGACGCCCTTCAGACTCACGTTATAGGGTACGTCTTTGGGCATGGGGTTGACGGTGATGTCGGCATCCTTCTTGTACTGCTCCAGCCACTCGCTGTACGCGGTACTGGCCGCCTGCGTCTTCACCACGTTGGAGACGTACTTCTTGATGTCCTTGGGTACCTGCTTGATGTCATCGACCTGGCTATCGACATGGAAGTAGTCGGTGCACTTGATGACGTGGTAACCGTACGTCGACTCGACCACGTCGCTCACATCGCCCTTGCTGAGCCCCTCGAGCGCCGTCTGGTAGCTGTCGACAAAGGTGGTGAGCTTATCCCAGCCCACATCGCCCTTCTTCTCCTTGGAACCGGTGTCCTCGGAGTACTGCTCAACGGCGTCCTCAAAGCTCAGCTCACCGGAGTTGATCTTGTCCAGGCACTCCTGCGCCTTGGCCTTGGCGGCAGCCTTGTCCTCGTCGGAAGCGTCGGAATCAACCTTGATCAGGATGTTCGACGAGCGGCGGGCGTCGTTGTAGCTGGACAGGTTTTCGTTGATGTAATCGACAATCTCGCTGTCCTTGGGCTTGCTCGTGGGCGCGACGGCATCCTTAAGCTTTTGCTGTGCCAGGCTCTCCTTGAGCGAGTCCTTGTAGGTGTCCTCGGTGTAGCCGTAGGTCTTGAGGGTCTTCTTAAAGGTCTTGGCGCCGCCCGCACTCTTGCACGCGTCCTTCCAAGCCTTCTCGACCTCCTCGTCCGACACCGTCACGCCGTTCTCCTTCTGTGCCTGTTGAAGCAGAATCTGCTGCGTGTAGGAGTCGATGAGTTGCTTGCGGTACTTCTTGGGTGTGAGGTCGTTGTCGACCAGATACTGCGCCCAGTCCTTGTCCTTGGTGTAGCCGTAGGACGTGCGCATGCTCATGATCTGCTTGGTCACGGTGTCCTCGGTGAGGTTGGTGCCGTTGATAGTAGCAGCAACACCGCCGGTCAGCTTGTAGCCCGAGGTGTCCTCGGCCTGCGACATAAGGCCGGAGCACGCCATCGCCGAGACAGAAAGCAGCATCGCCAGCACGCCGATGACCACCAGGACGATCTTGACGGTCTTAGACACGTACGTCTTGCGCTGCTTCTTGCGAGAGCTGGAGGCAGCGCAAGCCTGTTGCTCGGGCGTCGGCGCGGCCTCGGGGTTCTTTTTCTTATTTGCCATAGTTGGCCTTTCGCATAACGAATCGAACAAACGCCATTGTGTCACAACGCAGCCCCCGCGGCGCGCTTGGTGCATTGGGGACAGGTTAATCTGCACCATTTTGGTGCAAAGGGGACAGATGTGGCACTTGGCACTTGGCACTTGGGGACGTTCTTTATATGCCGGCACTTGGGGACCGTCCCTTACTGCCGGCAGAAAAGGAACGTCCTCAAGTGCCGACTCAGCCCCACCTTAGAAGTGGCGGCGGATGGCGTCGACCATACCCTGGGGCGTGGTCTGGCCGAGCACGTCGGCTGCGGCATCGGCGCCCATAAAGATGTTCATGAGCGCCTGCAGGGCCTCGACCTGGCCGCCCGGCTCGGCGATGCCCAGATTGATGACGATCTGCGCCGGCACCGGAGCGCCCATGCCAGCCATAGCGTTAAATGTCACGGGCGCGGCGGGCTTCACCATCGCGATATAGGGCTTGGCCACAAACCCCGGATCGGTATGTGGAATGGCAATGTTTGCCGCCGGCATGGCAAGACCCGTGGGATAGGCATCCTCGCGCGTGCGAACGGCGTCGAGCCAACCGTCGGCAATGTAGCCACGTGGTGCAAGCTCGCCCTCGAGCCGCGCAAACACCTCATCCGGCGTTGCACACTCCCAATCAAAAAACACCAGCTCAGGCGTAAACAGCGCTTCGTTATCCGCCATGCGCTCACCTCTCTCATCTAGTCACCTGCGACGTTCTTGAATGACCAGTCGTTAAAGACCGTTCCCGATGACTACCCAAAACAAAAGGTGGCCACGCGCGCCTTGGCGCCAATGACCACCCTGACTACTCGGCTAAATTGTACTGTGCGCCGCTAGCCGCGAGGCGCGTCAATTGCGACCTTGCCGTTCTCCAGCACGTGGACGCGACCGTCGGCGAGCATCTGCACGACCTCGGGATACAGCACGTGCTCAATCGCGTGGATGTGCTCCTCGAGCGTATCGACGTCCCAGCCTTCCTCGACAGCCAGCGCGCGCTGGGCGATGATGGGGCCGTTGTCGTAGATCTCGTTGGCAAAATGCACGGTCACGCCAGTTACCTTGACGCCGCGCGCAAAGGCATCGTCGATCGCATGCGCGCCGGTAAAGCTCGGCAGCAGCGCGGGATGCAGATTGACCACGCGGTTGGGAAACGCCGCCAGCAGCGGCGTGTGCACCTGTCTCTTATACACATCTCCGAGCCCAC
>CABSMZ010000135.1 GCA_902478875.1 uncultured Collinsella sp. | reverse complement strand
ACCGAGCCGTACGCTTGAACTGAGAAGGGGGAGGCCTCGCGGCCTCCCCCTTTTTTGCGTTTACGGGCTTTTGTCTCACATAGTAGCTGTGTTTTATAACCCTCGTTTGTCGCATCTTCTGTGAACGGGCTACAATAACCTAGTCTGTGCGATATGGAGGTGAACATGGCTGAAGCTGGAATCGGCGTTGATATCGTCGAGATTTCCCGTATGAAATCAATTCTTGAAAAGACGCCGTCGTTTGCTCGGCGTGTGTTTACCGAAGAAGAGCGTGCGTATTGTGATGCATCATCGCGTCCCGCTGCTCACTATGCGAGCCGCTTTGCTTCGCGCGAGGCGGTGCTTAAAGCTCTCGGCACGGGTTTTAGTCAAGGCGTGGGTCGCAAGGATGTTTCTGTAACGCGTGATAAACTCGGCAAACCGAAGGCGCTGCTTTCGGGCCGTGCACTCGAGATCGCTCATGAGCTGGGTGTTGTTGAGGTCGCTCTTTCCATTACGCTTACAGGAGACTTAGCCGTTGCGAATGCCATCGCGATTACCGAAGATGCTCGGCCTAAGCCAAAAGATGAAAAGGTGAGCACTAAGAAACGCGTTGCGCAGACATTTAAAGAGGCTCGCTCTGTTTTAGATGAGCTTGAGCAGCTGCAGAATTCAGCATTGACGGAGCACCTGGGCGATGCTTCGCAAGATACGCTAGGAGCATAGATGAAACCGGTTTTGAGTACCGAAGAAGTCGTTCGTCTCGAGGATATCATCGAACGCGAAGGGACTTCGAAGGCCGAGCTTATGGAGCTAGCGGGTGAGTTTGCCGCCAACGAGGTCTTGAAGCTCAATCCCGATCGGGTTCTCTTTCTGGTCGGTTTTGGTAATAATGGCGGCGACGGTTGGGTTGCCGCCGATATTCTGAGCCATAAGGGTGTGGACGTCGATATCGTTTCTCCGGTTGAGCCGGATGAGATTCCTGCTGCTCTGGCACGTCATGTTGCTCGTCGTACTGCCGGCCGCGATGTGCACGTTTGCGTCGGCCCCTCGCGTGACGAACTCGAGGTTTTGATCGATAAGGCCGATGTTGTTGTCGATGCCATATTTGGTACCGGTTTCCACGGGAATCTGCGTGCGCCGTTCTCCATCTGGATTCCTACGGTCAATGAATGCGCCGATTGTGTCGTATCCATTGATGTCCCCTCGGGCCTGAATGCCGAGACGGGCGTTGTTGATGACGACTGCATTCGTGCCGAGCATACGGTGACGATGATTGCGCCCA
Source organism: uncultured Collinsella sp. (assembly GCA_902478875.1). Classification (GTDB taxonomy): domain Bacteria; phylum Actinomycetota; class Coriobacteriia; order Coriobacteriales; family Coriobacteriaceae; genus Collinsella. The sequence goes on along the minus strand of CABSMZ010000135.1, from coordinate 3,811 downwards.
AGATTGGTTTGTATAGCGCTGATGGCCCTGAGTATGCTGGCGATTTGATCTGCGGCAATCTTTACGACCGTCTTGACGAGGTCATCGATGATGTCGACCACGCCGCCGAGATTGTCGAGCCCGGTGACTTAGTTGATTACTTTGCTCCACTACCTACGAATATCGATAAGTATTCCCGTGGCTCTGTGCTTATTGTCGCCGGATCTGCACAATATCCTGGTGCTGCCATTATGGCGGCCAAGTCTGCAGCTCGCGCGGGTGCTGGTTACGTGGCAGTCGCGGCTCCTGACGCCTGCGCTAATCTTATTCGCATGGCACTTCCTTCGATTCCCGTCTTTGCTATTCCGTCTGATTCCCGCGGCTCCTTTGGCGCCGCTGCGCGCATGACGGTGTGCGAGATTGCAAAGAAGTACAGCTGCGTACTGTGCGGTCCCGGTATGACGACGTCTGCCGGCGCTATGCAGGTGGTTTCGGGCTTGCTCGAGCTTGATGTACCGCTTATTTTGGATGCCGATGCACTCAACTGCCTTGCTAAGATTGCCATTGACGGTATTGATAGTAACCCCGAGATGTATCGTCGCGAGCAGCCGTTGGTTATGACGCCGCACTATCGTGAGCTTTCGCGTCTGGTTGCCGGTGACGAGGTGAACGACCTTGGTACCGCGATTGCGGCCGCGCAGAAGGTTGTCTGGGCTGCAGGCTCCGACAACCTGGTTGTCATTGCCAAGGGGCCGACGACGGCTATCTGTGGCGTTGAGCGTGTGCTGCTGCCGCTCTCGGGTCCGGCTTCTCTGGCAACTGCCGGTTCGGGTGATGTTCTCGCGGGTATTTTGGCCGGCACGCTTGCCACCATGCGCGACGAGATGGATCGTTGGGAGTTGCTGTATTCGTACGCCGTCGCACTTCACAGCTACGCCGGTTTTGCCGCGGCGACGGAGTATGGTGAGAAGAGCGTCATCGCGACCGATCTTATCGACTTGATCGGTCCTGCCATGGAACTGGCGGCAAAGGATGCGCTCGAAGATCTGGGAATCATGGACGAAGGGTCGGATGACTAATCATGAATAAAGCCGATTTGACGCGCTGGTCCTGGGTCGAGATCGACCGCGGGGCGCTCCGTCGCAACACGAGGGCCTATAAGAACTTGTTGAATCCACGTCAGCGCCTGTGCTGCGTGGTCAAGGCCGATGCTTATGGTCATGGAGCTGTTGAGTGCGCCAAGATCATGTATTCGGCCGGTGCCGACATGTTTGCCGTGGCGACGGTTAACGAGGGCGTTGAGCTCCGACAGGGCGGGATTACGAAACCCATCCTCATCCTAAGCGAGCCGCCTATCGAGGCCATTCCGACGTTGCTCGAGTTTGATATCATGCCCTCGGTCTATACGTCTGACTTTGCTCTTGCGTATGGCGAATGTGCCGTCGCGGCGGGCAAGGTGGGCAAGTATCATCTCGCCATCGAGACGGGTATGAATCGTATCGGCGTACACTACACACAGGTGCTCGACTTTGTCCGCGGTATTAATTTCCATCGCGGTATTCAGTGCGACGGCGTATTTACGCACTTCGCCACGGCCGATGAACCTTCGGGCTGGGACTACAAGCTGCAGTGTCAGCGCTTTACCGAGGCCGTTCAGGCCATTAAGGATGCGGGTTTTGAGTGCGGTATCGTGCACTGCGCCAACACGCCGTCCTCGATGCTCGACCCCTCGATGCATTTTGATATGATTCGCGCCGGCGTTGGCTTGTATGGCATGCAGCCGTGCGAGCTGAGTGGCCGCGTGATGCAGCTTGATCCCGTTATGAGCGTCCATGCGCGCGTGACGCGCGTGGCACACCCTGCGATGGGTGAGGGCGTGGGCTACGGTTTTACCTACCGCGTACCGCGCACGCGCGTTCAGATCTGCACGCTGCCGATCGGTTATGCCGACGGCCTATCGCGTACGCTTTCCAATCGTATGGATGTGCTGTATCGCGGCGAGCGCGTGCATCAGGTTGGCAATATCTGCATGGACCAGTTTATGGTCGCCATTCAGTCCAACCCGGCACACGAGATTCCCGAGGCCGAGTATGGTGACGAGATGATTATTGTCGGCCGCGATGGCGATGCCGAGATCACTATGGACGAGATGGCCCGACTGCGCGGAACGATTAACTACGAGGTCGCCTGCGGCTTTGGCATGCGCCTCGACAAGGTCTACGTGTAGGAGTCGCCATGGGCGTCATGCACATCCCCGGCCATACCCATCAGGCACCACGTGAGGTCGCACTCGAGGAAATTGAGGCCGTTCTGGGCGATTGTCACCTCTGCCAGCTCTACCAGTCGCGTCACAATATCGTGTTTGGCGTGGGAAACCCCCGCGCTCGTGTGATGTTTATTGGCGAGGCGCCGGGCCGCAATGAGGATTTGCAGGGCGAGCCCTTTGTGGGGGCGGCAGGCGAGGACCTCAACGGCATTTTGTCGCTGGCGGGGCTCAAACGCGAAGACGTCTACATTGCCAACGTGCTTAAGTGCCGCCCGCCGGGAAACCGCAATCCACGTCCCGAGGAAGTGCTAGCTTGCTCGCCGTTTTTGCGTGAGCAGATTCGAAGCATCTGGCCCGATATTATCGTGACGCTCGGCAACCCCGCGACGCACTTTGTGCTTAAGACCGAGATTGGCATTACTAAGCTGCGCGGCAGGTTCCACCAGATGGGGCATTTTGTAGTAATGCCCACTTTCCATCCGGCAGCAGCGCTACGCAATCCGGCGTGGCAGGAGCTGCTGGAGGAAGACTTTAAGATGCTGGGCGATTATCTGGAGCGACATCCCGCACCAGAGGACGCCTCGGAATAATAAGGAGCATATATGTCCCTGGAGCGCCTGGGGGTAGGTACTTACAAAACGACTTGCGCTGCCGATACGGAGTACTTTGGCGAGCTAATTGCACCGTGCCTTGAGGACGGCGATGTGCTCATCCTGACCGGTGGCCTGGGAGTGGGCAAAACTCACTTTACCAAGGGCGTCTCGCGCGGGCTGGGCGATGGGCATATGGTTACGAGCCCTACGTTTGCGCTCATGGCCGTTCACGATCAAGGCCGTATTCCGCTGTTTCACTTTGATCTATACCGCCTGGAGCATGCCTACGAGCTCGAGGATACGGGCATTTTCGATGTGCTGGGCTATGAGGGTGCTTGCCTGCTGGAATGGGGCGAACAATTCCAAGACGAGCTGACGGATGAGTATCTTTCGGTGACGCTCAAGCGTGATGAGGGCGACAGCGATGTGCGAACGATAACGCTCGAGGCGCACGGTGACCGCGCAATGGAGCTTTCCCATTTGATTGATAAGGCTGTACAAGATGAGCTTGCATAACGACAACGCGCTGGTGGTGGCGCTCGATACTTCGACCGACATGCTTGCCTGCGCGGCAAGCCGGATTGATGGGCAGACGGGCGAGACGAAGCTCGTGAGTGGCGACCACATGTGTCGCCGTCACGCCAACGTTGAGCTCGTGAATACCGTTGATGGCGTGCTGGCTCAAGCCGGTCTGGATCGCAGCGATGTTGGTTGCTACGTGGTCGGCCGCGGCCCGGGGTCGTTTACGGGTGTGCGCATCGGCATCTCCACTGCCAAGGGCCTCGCGCGCGGTGCCAATGTTCCGCTGCTGGGCGTGTCGACGCTCGACGCTTGCGCTTGGACGGCGTGGAAGGCTGGCGTGCGCGGCAAGCTTGGCATCTTGGCCGATGCTATGCGCGGTGAGGTATATCCGGCGCTGTATATGCCTGTCTCTTATACACATCTCCGAGCCCACGAGACCGTACTAGATCTC
>CABSMZ010000134.1 GCA_902478875.1 uncultured Collinsella sp. | reverse complement strand
TTCGGCTTTGCCGAGACCTGGGTCTGCTTTGCCTTTGTGGGACTGTTCCTGAACATTGTCGATTCGTTCGTCAAACCGTTCCTCACGGTCATCTCGCTGCCGCTCGCGATCATTACGCTGGGCATTTTCCAGCTTGTCGTCAACAGCTTTATGCTTGAGCTCGCGAGTTACCTGTCGGTCAACCTGCTGGGCGTCGGCATCTCCATCGCCAGCTTTGGATCGGCCTTTATGGGCAGCATCCTGGTGTCCATCACGCGCAGCATCCTCGACAGCATCGCCGAGGACTAAAACGGCCATTCCGGCCGTGTCCGTCTCAACAGCCCAAAACGAAGGCCGCCCATCGCAAAAATGGGCGGCCTTCTTATTTGCCAAGTCTCAAAGGGCGAGAAAATCTACCATTTCCACCCCGTCCCCAAATGCAGGTGTGGGTTAGATGACGTAGTCGTAGCCATGGTTGGGAGCGACAAGTTGATCGAGCGTCACACCGTCGAGGTAGTCGTTGATGAGCTTGTCCAGGTTCTTCCACACGTCGAGCGTGGGGCACTCATCCGAACGCGAGCAGCCCTTGCAGTCGCCGTCCAGGCATGCGACCGGTGCCAGGCTGCCTTCGGTCAGGCGCAAGATCTCGCCCACCGTGTACTGCTCGGGCGGGCGCGTGAGCACATAGCCGCCGCCTTTGCCGCGCATGCCCGAGAGCATATTGGCGCGGACGAGCGTAGCCAAGATGTTCTCCAGATATTTCTCGGAAATCCCCTGGCGTGCCGCGATCTCTTTGAGCGGGATGCGACCGGCCGCCTGGTGCTCGGCTAGGTCGACCATAACGCGCAGGGCATATCTGCCCTTAGTAGAAACCAACATGTATAGTGCTGCCTTTCGGTCATTTAGTCCGTAGAAATTCTAGCCGAAAAATTGGTTTTGAAAATACCCGTTCCGGTCAAGATGGTTAATCGACTCGTAATAATCTTCTATTTCCTATTGCGTTACTAGGCTTTACTGTCTACTATGCTTGCCAACAGCAAAACGAACAACCCATAAGGTTTGTGGGTTTCGCTGCTACACACACCGTAAAACCACACGGTATCCAGTCATTTGAACACTTTGGAGGTTCACCATGAGCAATGTTTACACGTCCATCGATCAGCTTATCGGCCACACTCCGCTTCTGGAGCTCACTCACTTTGAGGCCGATGAGGACCTCAAGGCCCGCGTGCTCGTCAAGCTGGAATACTTCAACCCCGCCGGCTCCGTCAAAGACCGCGTCGCCAAGAACATGATCGACGAGGCCGAGAAGGCCGGCAAGCTCGTGCGCGGCGGCGACTACACCATCATCGAGCCCACGAGTGGCAACACCGGCGTCGGCATCGCCTCGGTGGCGGCGGCTCGCGGCTACAAGGTGATCATCACCATGCCCGAGACTATGTCCGTCGAACGCCGCAAGCTTATGCAGGCATATGGCGCACAGCTCGTGCTCACCGACGGTTCCAAGGGCATGAAGGGCGCCATCGCCAAGGCCGAGGAACTGCAGAAGGAGACGCCCAACAGCATCATCGCCGGCCAGTTTGTGAACCCCGCCAACCCCGCCATCCACAAGGCCACGACCGGCCCCGAGATCTGGGATGACACCGACGGCAAGGTCGACATCTTCGTCGCCGGCGTCGGCACCGGCGGCACCGTGACCGGCGTGGGCGAGTTCCTTAAGGAGCAGAACCCCGAGATCCAGGTCGTCGCCGTCGAGCCCGCTACCTCCCCGGTGCTCTCCAAGGGCCAGGCCGGCCCGCACAAGATCCAGGGTATCGGCGCCGGCTTTGTGCCCGACGTCCTCGACACCCAGATCTATGACGAGATCATCCCCGTCGAGAACGACGACGCCTTTGCCACCGGCCGCGCCGTGGGCCACAAGGAGGGCGTGCTCGTGGGCATTTCGTCCGGCGCCGCCGTGTGGGCCGCGCTGCAGCTGGCCAAGCGCCCCGAGAACGAGGGTAAGACCATCGTGGCGCTGCTCGCCGACACCGGCGAGCGCTACCTGTCCACGGCGCTCTTCCAGGACTAAGGGCCTGTCGCCCATAGGTTGAGCCCACGGACGAGCCGGTCTCCTCTCTCTCCCGGCAGTCTGAGTCCATCCAATCAGGGTGTCCCACGAGACGTCCGAACTTGCTACAATGTCTGCGGCGCGGAACCAGCCTCCCGCGCCGCTTTTCTTTTTTGGCCACATGCCACCAAGGAGAACCTCCCCATGCACAACAAGCGCGTGCTCGTCGCCATGAGCGGCGGCGTCGATTCCAGCGTGACCGCGTACCTGCTCAAAAGCCAGGGCTACGAATGCGTCGGCGCCACCATGCGCCTCACCTGCCCCGCGCCCGATCCCGTCACGGGCATGAGTAAGGTCGACCGCGACATCGCCGATGCAAAGGCTGTCGCCGAGCGCCTGGGGATACCCCACCATGTGCTCGACCTGCAGCAGACCTTCGACCGCAACGTTATCGAGCGCTTCGTGACTGCCTACCAGGAAGGGTTGACGCCCAATCCGTGCATCATCTGCAACCGCCATATTAAGTTTGACGCGCTGCTCGATGCGGCACTCGACATGGGCTGCGACTACATCGCCACAGGTCACTACGCCAAAACGAGCCAGGCGTCCGACGGCACCTGGCGGCTGCACCGTGGCGAGGACCCCAAGAAGGACCAAAGCTACTTTTTGTATTCGCTCACGCAGGAGCGTCTGGCACGCACGATCTTTCCGCTGGCTGGGCTGGACAAAGAGCGCGACGTGCGCCGCATTGCCGCCGAGCAGGGCTTCATCAACGCCAAGAAGGCCGAGAGCGAGGACATCTGCTTTATCGCGGACGGCGACTACGCGGGCTATATCGAGCGCCGCTGCGGACATCCCGCCGCACCGGGCGACATTGTGTGGCGCGACGGCAGTGTAGTCGGGCGCCACAACGGCGCGCTGCGCTACACCATTGGCCAGCGCAAGGGCCTGGGCGTCGCGATGGCGCATCCCGTGTACGTAACGGGTGTCGATGCCGCCAACAACATTGTGCATCTGGGCGAGGCCGAGGACCTGACGGCCGCAGCGCTCACGGCCAATGACTGGATCTGGAGCGCCCCTGCCGACCGCATGGAGGCAGAGCTCGATGCCGGTGGCATTCGCCTGGGCGCCAAGTACCGCTACCGTCAAAAGGGCCAGGCAGCGACCCTTACACGTGGCGCCGACGGACAAATGCTACTGACTTTTGACGAGCCGCAGCGAGCCATCGCCCCCGGCCAGGCCGTCGTTATCTATCGCGGCGACATCGTCCTCGGCGGCGGCACCGTGACCGGCGCGCTTAAGTAGCCGCGGGCTTATCGCCGCACGTGTCGAAGCACTTCAACAGCAGCATTCACCTCGATAACGCGACGCTCCAGGCCGCGGCGAATGGACTCGAGCCGGCCCTCCGCCGTGGCCCACTTGCTCTGCGAAAGAATCTCGATCGCCTCATCAACAAATCCGTTGAGCCGCGATGAGTCGAACCAATCGAGCGAGTCCGCAAGCGCCAGCTGGACGGAAGGATTGGGTCCAAACGGCTTAGCGGCAAACCCAAACTCCCCAGCTGCGAGCACAGCAGTTGGCACGTTATACCATAGACAGTTGCCGCTATCGAACAGCGGTGCATGCCTTATCTCCAAGGTATCGACATTGCGGATGATGCCGAAGTTTCGCCAATGGCGATCGCTGTTGGCCAAAAGGGCGTCGCAAACAATCATCTGCGACATAGACCTTCTCACGGCAGTCTCGTCTGCTCCATGCTTACCAAGGAAGCGGCAGTACCGGTCGTACGTCGAGTTTCCTCGCTGGCCGCCAAGGGCGTTCTTAACGTAAACAGCCGGAACATATTCCTCGCGGCCGTCAAGAAAGTCGTCGCACAGACACACAGGGGCATCGAACATCCGCTCAACCGCATAAGGAACAAACTCACCCTCTGACAGCAAGCGACGATGTAGAGCCGTTGCAACCGCCTCGTTAAAGGGACGTTGATCGTCCATGCCGCATCCCTTGACCAGAACGCGAACGCCGTTGCGAATCATCCACGATTTAGGGAGCTCACCCTCGGACGTGTTATCCGGATTTTTAAGACCGATGCCTTCCAGCCAACCCGAACGCTCTTCGGGCGCCGATCGCTCAAATTCGTTCTCAAAGTAATTGATGTTTTGCCATTTGAGTTCGCCGCAATCGGCCGGCCGCAGCCAATAGCAATCCGAAAGCGAGAGACCCAGGCACCGAACCGGAGCCTCGATGCCACTGGCAATTCCCAGTTCACGATAGCGCGAGACGAGTCCGGGGCGGACGTCAGGCACCGACCGATGGCCCCACCACACGTTGAGCTCCCGTTTATTCACCGTTGGAGAAGAGCTCGAGCACGTGCCAAACGGCATTCGTTGCGCATCGAGGACCTCGGCGATTTCGAAGGAAAACTCGCGCGTCGGATCAAACGAAACACGTGCAACCTCGTAATCGGCGGACATCAGCGTAAACTTGCGCCCCACATCGGCCGCAGGACGGCGTCCACGTTTGCGGACCTTTTGATAAGCGACCGCAGAATCATACTCAACCATCTTCCGTCCGCCCACAATATCGCACACGAGCGTTCCCGATGCGGCAAGCTGAGATATGCGGGCTTTCGTAACGCCCAACAGGCGGGCAGCATCACCCATAGACAAGTACTCAGATGTATCCATACGCTGCATCACCTCGTTAAGTATTCCAAACGTAAAGTTAATTAGTTACATACAGCATAATACTAAACAGACTGAAGCGAAAAAAGGCCCGAGCAATCGGGCCTTAGAGCAATTGTTCAGCCAAGCTATGAACCGCTTCCCCTAGCGCTGTACGTAGGCGCGGACGAGCTCGAAGGTGTTGCGCACGCCGTCCATGTGGCTGCGCTCGTAGTTGTGGCTCGCGTAAACGCCGGGGCCGATCAGGCCGTGACGGATGTCGTAGCCGGCAGAGAGCGTGGCCTCGACGTCCGAACCGTAGTGCGGGTACACGTCGATGGCGTAATCGAGCTTAAGCTCGCGCGCGATATTGGACAGCGTGGTCACCAGATCGTAGTTGTAGGGGCCACCCGAATCCTT
>CABSMZ010000133.1 GCA_902478875.1 uncultured Collinsella sp. | reverse complement strand
CTCGTGGAGCGCGGCTACGAACACACCACGATGATCTGAAGAGCAATACGCTAAACCGAAAAAGGTAATCGAAGTCGTGCCTGTGGACTTATCGAGGGTCGAGATTCCCGCCCCATCCATCGGCACCCAGCAGAAGGTCGTCGACATCCTCTACCGCTTCGACACCCTAACGAAATCGCTCACCGACGGTATCCCTGCCGAGATCGAGGCACGCCGGGCGCAGTACGGGTACTACCGCGACCGCCTGCTCGACTTCCCGCGCAAGGCAGACGCCACGCGCAGCATGCTCTGGATCTTGGGCATCGGCTCGATGTCGGCGTAGATGTTGAGCGCGACCATGGCGTTTCCCTCCATGCCGAGAGGCTGTATAAGCCGCCGTGACGGGCGACGATTCATGCCCTCCCAAAAAACATGCGTAAGATCGAGCGGAGGCTGAGCACGCCGAAACGGTCCAGCGAGTGTTATTTTGCGAGCTATGCGCATCGAAAGTGACCTTCCGTGGTATAAATTACTTGCCGGAAGCCGCGGCTTTCAGAGTACGGCTTACGTGTACGTTTAGCCTCCGTGGGCGACGGGGTGCCGCAAGGCGTAGAATATCGCCCACCTGTAGGGGCCTGCAGCGATGCGGGCCCCGCTTCGTATGAAGGGGGCGTAACCGATGAAGATCGTATCCATCTCCCAGGACTTCTTCGACCTCGTCGAGGGCGACCGCGAGCTCATGCTTAAGCACAATCGCCCCTGCATCGTGGTGGTGAGGCTGCGTTTCCGCGGGAAGCGCAGGGACTTCGCCGTGCCGCTGCGTTCCAACATCGCCCCTAACGTGCCCAAAGACCAGTACTTTGCGTTGCCACCCCGCCCCACGACGCGCCCCGGCTGCCGCCACGGCATCCACTACATCAAGATGTTCCCCATAACCAAGGCCTACCAGCGCCGCTTCAGGACCGAGGGCTCGGCCTACTACGAGACGCTCCAGCGCATCATCGACGGCAACACCAAGCGCATTGTCTCCGAGTGCCAGGCATACCTCGACCGCTACGAGCGCGAGGGAAGGCCCCGCTTCGCCGTCGACATCGACCGCATCGTGGGGCTGCTGGAGGGCGAGAAGTAGGGCACCTCGGCTCAGTCTCGAGCCATGCGGAGTCGCTCCGCATTTTTGAACGCCGCGTGTGCGTCCCAAATACTTGAGAAACAAGCTGTGAAGTGCGGTGGCGCGCCCGTGCCCGTGCATGGCCGTCACCATAAGCGTCTACGCGGCATCGGCTTCAAGTGGAACTGGCGCCGCTGCTGTATATGGTTTGCCTTGCTGCAAATAGCGATCAATGCCCGCGATGTTTCTGCTTGCGCTTCAACTTTCGCTGCTCGAAGCGCGTCTCCGCCTCATCCGCGCGACGCTGACTTCTTGCTTGAGCCGACTCCCGCTTCATCGCTTCCCGCTGTGCCGCGAGCGCCTGTTGTGCCTTGGTGCTCACCGCGGGCCGCTTAAGTGCTTTCGCCGCCTCGCGAGCGCGCCGCTTGGGGTTCTTCGCGGGCTTGCTTGTTTCAGTGGCCTTGTCGCCGAAGAACGAGAGCTTCTCCCATTCGCTTGTAACGAATCGCAGGATCTCCTCATCGGGCGGCTCCGCGCCGAAGACGATGCGGGCGACGCCGTACCTCCCGCCCTCGACGTGCTCCGCCAGCCCGACCCAGAATTGACCGTCGTGATATACGGTCAGGGTGGACGACACGCTGATCTGCATGGTTGGTTCCTCCTTTATGTAGATGACCATGCAGAGAAGGGACAACCAAGGAGGCAGGTTACTGATGCGGATTCCCGCACGCCCACGACTACCCGACGGGGACTGTGTTTTCATCTCTGGTGCCCGCATTGTAGCACGTGCGAATGCACCCCGACATTGTTGCTGACATGGCGCGACCGGGAATCGCCCCCCGACGCGCCCTTGCGCATATTGCCTTCTCGGTTTCGAAACTTTAAAAAATTCGAGTTTCGAAACCGAGAGGGAGTGGATGATGGCATGGGTAGACCGCAATACGTATCGACTCCACCGTGTTGGAGAGGCTGGCCGAGTACATGATGGACAATTCCGGCAACCTCAACTCGCCCAACAACATCGCCAACGTCCTCGACGCCAACAGGGTTCCCACCAACCACGTTACCGTCGGGCGCTATATCTCCTACCTCCGCGACGCCTTCGTCTTCTATGAGGCGAAGCGCTACGACATCAAGGGGAAGAAGTACCTGAGCACGCAGGCGAAGCATTACGTATGCGACTCGGGAATGCGCTATGCGGTCCTGGGGACGCGCGACATGGACTGGGGCCGCATGTATGAGAACGCGGTCTTCCTGGAGCTGATGAGGCGAGGCTACGAGACCTACGTCGGGAAGCTGTACCAAAAGGAGGTCGACTTCGTTGCGAAGAGGGGGTCGGAGCTCGTCTACATCCAGGTAAGTGACGACATCAGCTCCGAATCGACACTCGAGAGGGAGCTCGCGCCGCTGCTGTCCGTCAGGGATGCGTACCCGAAGGTTCTCATCTGACGACAGAGGTGAGCGTGGTGCCGTTCAAGAAGGACACGTACCTGTACGTCAAGGCCGGCAAGAGCGCATGGGCAGAGGCGCGGGTCCTGTCGCTGGCAAAGGGGACCGTCAGCATCGAGAGCCTCTTCGCCGAGCCGACCTACAGAGCGAAGACCAAGCGAGTCTACGCGGTCCCCAGCAAGCTGAGTTACCACGGCAGGACCTTCAAGGTCGCCACGCTCGGTTGCAGCGTATACCCCAAGGCGAGCAAGACGGTTGACTGCCGTTGCCTAAGCAGTCTTGTTATATCGTTGCCGCAGTCCCCGGTGCAGTGCGCAGCTCCTGCCGAATCTTCCGAAAGCGTTCCGGGACTTCGGCAAGCTCCATCTTCTGCGGGGCATCGACCGTACCCGCTTCCTTCGCCGTTTCGTAATACCAGCACTTGTAATCTACCATCTCCATGGTGTGCTGCAATTCCGCCATCTGCTGTTTCAGAACTTCTTGTTGGCGCCGGAACATGGCAAGGCGCAGATCGATGGTGTCGTCTCCTTGCAGCGCCATCTCGATGTACTGCCGGATGTCCTTGATGGACATCCCGGCTTTCTTCATGCAGCCGATCACCTGCAGCCATTCGATATCCGATTCCCGGAACATGCGAATGCCACCGGAGGAGCGCTCCACGAAGGGCAGCAGCCCCTCCTTGTCGTAGTAGCGCAAGGTGGACGCCGCAACCCCCAGCAGTTTCGCCATTTCCCCCACCGTATAGACCATCTGAAAACCCCTCCGAATTATTCCAGAATCCCCTTGACTTAAAGTTAACTTTAAGTTCTAGGATGCACATGAAGTTCAAAGGAAGCATGCTTCCAAACAGAATGTTTGTCAATCATAAGGAGGGGAATCGAACGTGAACAGGCCGTATGTTTTCTGCCACATGATGTGCGCTTTGGCCGGAAAGATCATGGGCGGTTACATGGGAACGCCACAGGGCAGAGCGGCGGGCGATGCGTTCTACGACATCGCCTTTGGGAAAGAGCCCTTTTACCATCACCAGGGCTGGCTGTCCGGCAGGGTGACGACGGACGATAACTTCACCTTCTACAGGAAGCCGGACCTGGACGAAGATGCGCCGGCCGTTCCGGCAGGTGATTTCATCGCGCAGCCGGACTTCGGAATGTTCTATGTCTCTGTGGACCCCCACGGCAAGCTGGGGTGGAAAAGCAGCGCCCTGCGCTATGTGGACACCACCGCCCATGTCGTCGAGGTGCTGACAGAGCAGGTCGGCAACGCCTACAGGGCATTTTTGAGAAAGCTGGGAATCTCGTACATCATCGCGGGAGAAACGGAGCTGGATCACGGCCTGGCCCTTTCCAAGCTGAAAGAAAAATTCAGCATCGAGACCCTGATGCTGGGCGGTGGCGGCGTGCTGAACTGGTCGTTCCTGCAAGCGGGGATGTGCGATGAGATCAGCATCGTGTTGGCGGCGGCGGCAGACGGGAGCCCGGATACGCCGCCGGTTTTCCGAGCCGCAGAAGGCATTTCGGAGAGCAAGGCCCTTGGCTTCACGCTGAAAGAGGCGAAGGCCATGGACGGCGGGGCGGTCTGGCTGCGCTATGGCGTGAATCGATAATCCTAAGCAGGAGGTTTCAATTATGAGGTATGAACGAAAAGAGCAGTTCGAGAAGGTCAACGCATTCGGCACGGGAACGGCGAACAACGCCTATGCCCAGTATTTCACCGGCGATTCGTTCCTGAATCCGCTGACCGATCCGGAAGGCGGCCTGTTCGCCGCCAACGTGACCTTCGAGCCGGGATGCCGCAACAACTGGCATATCCACCACGCGGATAAAGGAGGCGGTCAGCTCCTGCTCTGCACGGCTGGCGAGGGCTGGTATCAGGAGGAAGGCAAGGCTGCCGTCAGCCTGCACGAGGGCAGCGTCGTGATGATCCCCGCCAACGTCAAGCACTGGCACGGAGCGAAGAAGGACAGCTGGTTCAGCCATATCGCCGTGGAGGTTCCCGGCGAGAATTGCGAGAACGAGTGGTGCGAGCCGGTATCCCACGAAGAGTACGCAAGGCTGTAGGGAGGAACGAAACATGGCAGTCAAGCAGACGGCAGGCAGAGATGCCCTGGGCGAATTCGCCCCGAAATTCGCGGAACTGAACGATGACGTGCTCTTCGGAGAGGTCTGGAGCCGAGAGGGGCAGCTCAGCCTCCGCGACCGCTCCCTCGTGACCGTCGTCGCGCTGATGGCTCAGGGGCTTACCGATGAGAGCTTCCGCTATCACCTGATGGAGGCAAAGAAGAACGGTATTACAAAAGAAGAAATCGCGGAGGTCGTGACCCATGCAGCCTTCTACTGCGGCTGGCCCAAGGCGTGGGCGGTTTTCCGCATGGCAAAGGATATCTGGGGCGAGGAGTAGAACGATGATCTTGAATGAAACCTACCCGTTGGCAAACGGAGTTCAGGTTCCCAAGCTGGGACTGGGCACCTGGTTCATCGACGATGCCGAGGCGGCGGAAGCCGTTCGTGAGGCGGTAAAGCGGGGCTATCGCCTGATCGACACCGCACAGGCCTACGGCTGTCTCTTATACACATCTGACGCT
>CABSMZ010000132.1 GCA_902478875.1 uncultured Collinsella sp. | reverse complement strand
CTACTGCGACGATTGCGGCTTTGCTGCCGATGACGAGGCGGCAAGCACCAAGGTCGTCGTGACCGAGGGTCCTGGCGACGGTACGCTTACCAAGGTCGAGACTCCGGGCATGGGCACCATCGAGGCCGTTGCAAAGTTCTTCGGCTTCCCCGAGAACGGTACACGCAAGTCCTTGGCTCTCATTGACGCCAAGGGCAAGCCAGTCGTGGCCATTGTTCCGGGCGACCACGAGCTCAATGATTGCAAGGCCGAGCATGTCTTTGGCAAGGGCTATCGAATGATGACTGATGAGGAGCTCCAGACTTATGGTCTGCATAAGGGCTTTATCGGACCGGTTAACTTGCCCGAGGGCATCCGCCTGGTGTGTGACGAGAGCCTGCGTGAGTCTAAGCAGTGGGCCTGCGGCGCCAACGAGGTCGACTATCACTTTACCGGTGCCTGCCCCGAGCGCGACTTTACCGTCGACGAGTGGGCCGACCTGGTAACCGTTGTGGCCGGCGATCCCTGCCCGCACTGCGGCAAGCCGCTCTCCGCTGCTCGCGGCATCGAGGTCTCCCAGGTCTTCCAGCTGGGCACCAAGTATTCCGAGGCCATGGGTGCCACCTTTATGGACGAGGACGGCAAGGAGAAGCCGCTCATCATGGGCTGCTACGGCGTTGGTGTGTCCCGCTCGCTCGCTGCCGTCGTGGAGCAGCACAACGACGAGCACGGTATCGTCTGGCCGGTCTCCGTTGCCCCGTACGAGGTCGCGGTAATTCCGCTTGATCCCAAGAAGGAGGAGTGCGCTACCGTCTGCGAGCAGATCGTTGATGGCCTGTGCGCCGAGGGTATCGAGGTTGTCGTCGACGACCGCGACGAGCGTCCCGGCTTTAAGTTTGCCGACAACGACCTTATGGGCTTCCCGTATCAGGTTGTTCTGGGTAAGCGTGGCCTTAAGAATGGCACCGTTGAGCTCAAGGACCGTGCCACGGGTGAGCGCGAGGATGTGGCGATCGACGAGGTCGTCGCCAAGGTTGCCGAGCTTGTTAAGGCGGCTCGCCGTTAATCGACGATTTCGCTTGTAGTTCGATATACGGGACGGCCCCGCATTTCTCCAGAATGGGGATATGCGGGGCCGTCCTTTTATCTTGTGGCATCCTCGATATCTAAAAGGAAAACCCCACAGCCCATGCGAGCTACGGGGTTTTCCTTGTGCCTCCGATGCGAAATAAATCGCTCAGATATTACTGATAATCGACGACGTCGATCCAGTTCTTCAGGAACTCATCGTTCACGTTGCGCTTACGAGCGAGCTCGGAAGCGGCGACGATGCTCGTCCACTGACGCACGACCTGCATGGGCATGTCGGCGCGGTCGCAGTAGAGCTCCAGGTAGGCCTCAGCCTGATCCTTGCTGTTGAGGGCAAAGAGCAGGTAGGTGGTGGCAACGTCGGCAGCAGGGGAGCCCTGGGTGGCGTGTGCCCAGTCGCACACATAGAGCTGGCCGTCGTCGCCGACGATGACGTTGGAGGGGTTGAAGTCGCCGTGGCAGACCTTGAACTCCTTGGTCATGCCGTCCAGACGCTCCTGAAGGTTGTAGCGCGTGGTGGCATTGAGCTGATCAAGGCTGTCGATCATGCGGGCGTACTTGTCGCGCTGACGGTTGAGCAGCGGGGAGGTGTAGCCGTGGATCTCGATCTGGAGGTCGACGAGCATCTCGAGGTACTCACCAAAGCGCTGGGGCTCGGCAGTCATCTTCTCGGCAAGGGTGGTGCCCGGAACCTTCTCGGTCACGAGCGCCCAGCCGTTGGCGTTCTCGAGCTGGGAAACCTCGAGCGCCTTGGGGCTGCGGATGCCGCACTCATTGATGCGGGCAAGATTCAAAGCCTCGTTGAACACGTCGGAGACAGGCTTGGTCTCGTTAAAGACCTTGACAATCTTGTCGCCCAGGTCGTAAACGACCTTGTTGCCACGGCGGACGAGCTCGGTCTTGGAATCGGGTAGCAGCATGGTTGCATCCTTTCAACGATGCGATAGAAGCGACGGCGGGGGTGTGTGAAACACCCGTGCACCCCCGCCGTTAAAAACCGTGCTAAAACTAGCAGACGGCGTAATCCTGGGGCTCGCGGCCGTAGTAGGCGTCCAGGTAGAGCTCCTTGATCTCGCTCATGAGCGGGTAGCGCGGGTTGGCGCCGGTGCACTGGTCGTTGAATGCCTGCTCGGTCATCTCGTCGAGGGTGTCGAGGAAGTACTGCTCGTCAACACCGTAGTCGGCGATGGTCTTCTTGACGCCGATGAAGTCCTTGAGCTCCTCGAGCTTCGTGATGAAGTTCTCGAAGACCTCCTTGTCGTCCTTGCCCTCGATGCCGCAGTACTTGGCCATCTCGGCGTAGTTGTGCAGCGCGTTGGGGTAAGGATACTGGGAGAAGGTACCCATCTTGACGGGAGCCTCGGCGGCGTTGTAGCGCATGACGCGGGTCAGGATGACGGCGTTGGCGAGGCCGTGGGGCAGGTGATGGAAAGCGCCGAGCTTGTGAGCCATGGAGTGGTTGAGGCCCAGGAAGGCGTTGGCGAAGGCCATACCGGCCATGCAGGAGGCGTTGTGCATCTCCTCGCGGGCGTGCGGGTCCTTGGCGCCGTTCGTGAAGCTGGAGGGCAGGTTCTCAAAGACGAGCTTGGCAGCGCGCTCGGAGAGGCCCTTGGTGTAGTCGGAAGCCATGATGGAGACGTAGGACTCGATGGCGTGGGTCATGACGTCGATGCCGGAGGCAGCGGTCAGGCCGCGCGGGGCGGTCATGCAGTTGTCGGCGTCGACGATAGCCATGTTGGGGAGCAGCGCGTAGTCGGCGAGCGGCCACTTGATGCCGGTCTCCTTGTCGGTGATGATGGCGAACGGCGTGCACTCGGAGCCGGTACCCGAGGAGGTCGGGACGGCGACGAAGTAGGCCTTCTTGCCCATCTCGGGGAAGGTGAAGATACGCTTGCGGATGTCCATGAAGTCCATGGCCATGTCCTCAAACTTGCACTCGGGGTGCTCGTACATCATCCACATGATCTTGCCGGCGTCCATAGCGGAGCCACCGCCGACGGCGATGATGACGTCCGGCTCAAAGAGAGCCATCTGCTTGGCGCCGTGACGTGCGCACTGCAGCGACGGATCGGGCTCGACGTCGTAGAAGCAGTCGTGGGCGATGCCCATCTCGTCGAGCTTGGCCTCGATGGCGCGGGTGTTGCCATTCTTGAAGAGGAACTGGTCGGTGACGATGAAGGCACGCTTCTTGCCCATGACGTTGCCCAGCTCGTCGAGGGCGACGGGCGTGGAACCCTTCTTGAAGTAGACCTTCTCGGGAGCGCGGAACCACAGCATGTTCTCACGGCGCTCGGCCACAGTCTTAACGTTGATCAAGTGCTTCACCCCAACGTTCTCGGAGACGGAGTTGCCGCCCCAGGAGCCGCAGCCCAGGGTCAGAGACGGCTTCATGCCAAAGTTGTACAGGTCACCGATGCCGCCGTGCGAGGACGGGGTGTTGATGACGATACGGCAGGCCTTCATGACGTGCTCGAACAGGCTGATCTTCTCGGCCTGAGCGGGGTGCACGTACAGAGAGGCGGTGTGGCCCGGGCCACCGGCGAGCACCAGGTGCTCGGCCTTGTCGACGGCCTCCTGGAAGTCCTTGGCGTGGTACATGGCCAGGACCGGGGAGAGCTTCTCGTGGGAGAACTCCTCCTTGGCGGGGTCGGTGGAGGTGACCTCGGCGATCAGGATCTTGGTCTTGGCGGGAACCTCGATGCCGGCGAGCTCGGCGATCTTGGCAGCGGCCATGCCGGGGATGCGGTGATCGAGAGCGCCGTTCTTGAACATGGCGGCACGCAGGGCCTCCATCTCGGCACCCTGCTTGACGAAGTAGCAGCCGCGCTTCTGGAACTCGGCCTTAACCTGGTCATAGATGCTGTCGATGACGGTCACGGACTGCTCGGAAGCGCAGATCATGCCGTTGTCGAAGGTCTTGGAGTGGATGATGGAGTTGACGGCGAGCAGCACGTCGGCGGTGTCGTCGATGACGACCGGGGTGTTACCGGCGCCAACGCCCAGGGCGGGCTTGCCCGAGGAGTAAGCGGCTTTGACCATGCCCGGGCCACCGGTGGCGAGGATGATGTCGACGTCGCGCATGACCATGTTGGTCAGCTCGATGGAGGGGACATCGACCCAGCCGATGATGCCCTCGGGGGCGCCGGCCTTGACGGCGGCGTCAAGCACGAGCTTGGCGGCGGCGATGGTGCACTTGGCGGCAGCCGGGTGCGGGGAGATGATGATGGCGTTGCGGGTCTTCAGGCAGATCAGCGTCTTGAAGATCGCGGTGGAGGTGGGGTTGGTCGTCGGAATGACGGCGCCCACGATGCCGATGGGCTCGGCGATCTTGGTGATGCCGTAAGCCTCGTCGCGCTCCAGGACACCACAGGTCTTGGTGTTCTTGTAAGCGTTGTAGATGTACTCTGCGGCGTAGTGGTTCTTGATGACCTTGTCCTCAAGAACGCCGCGGCCGGTCTCCTCGATGGCCATCTTCGCCAACGGGATACGAGCCTTGTTGGCGGCCATGGCGGCCTCATAGAAGATCTTGTCGACCTGCTCCTGCGTGTACGTAGCAAAAAGCGCCTGGGCCTCTCGCATCTGAGCGAGCTTAGCCTCAAGCGCCTCTACGTTGTCCACAATTGCGGGAGTAGTGTTTTCCGGTGACTTTTTCACCATTTGTGTCTCCTTGCGATCGGAGATTTACCCTACGCCTTGCATGATAGCAAGAAATTATTCGGCGAACGGTAAGATTCCTCTAAAAGGCACACTAAAACGCTTCAATAAAATGAATCGTTTTAACTAAAACTATCTGCCTGCTGCATCGCCCCGCTCATTGGGTACAGACTCTCATGAGTATTTCAATGGGAAAACGGGACATCTGTTTGATAATCGCTATTCGCGGGTCACGGTTGAGTTGGACACACAGGCGGTGCAGCTACTCGATTACATCCATTTCAATCCCGTGTAAGGTGCGTCCGACTCGCTCGAGGCGTACCGTTAGTTACAAGGCATACCAGCTGCGCTATGATCCCTTTGACATCTGCAAACCCTCATATAAGTCTGTCCCCAATGAGTGCAAAAAGGCGCCCTCCG
>CABSMZ010000131.1 GCA_902478875.1 uncultured Collinsella sp. | reverse complement strand
GATGTGTATAAGAGACAGGCAGCAACGCGGTTCTGCGCATTGGGGCGACCGGTCTCGGTACCCACCGGGCATCCGCCGAGCATCTGGGCAAAGTTCAAGCACGCCTCGTACTCGGCATAGTTATCTATGAGCTGTTGGCGATCGGGCGTCGCCAGATTCTTATAGCAGCCGAGCACGGCGACCGAAACGCCCGCCTCGTCGAGCACCGCACGCAAATGGTCGGCAAGTTCGCGGGTCAGGCCGCCTCGATCGATCCCCATCGATGCGTAGAGCACCTTGCTCGGCAGCTGAATGCACGAAAAGCCCAGCTCTCCCGCCATGCGAATGCGTTCCTCGACGGTTCCCTGCGGAAGGTCGTGCAAACGTACGCCCGGAGTAATAGCCCCCACGTTATTCACATCCCTTATGAGCGTTGATGCCCGGGGTGTATCCGCCAAACGGGTCCTCGATGGAGCACACGCCCGAGGGGGCGAGCGGATCGCGCTTACCGGCCAGCTTGTCGTGATGCATGGTCTCGATATAGGCAAGCACCAGCGGCGCCACGCCCTTCGCATCGTTTTTGACGATAGGCTCGCTCATGTAGTAATCAAACGTGCCCTCGCGGTGCGCGGTGTTGCCCAGGCCCGCAACCAGGCAGATGTTGTCGAGCGCCAGCTGCCCGTCATACTCGGACAGGCAGGTCTCGCAGATGCCATCGAAGGCGCGACGGCCGTACTGGTAGTAACGCTCGCCCAGCACGCCCAGACGCACGCCCTTCATGATGGCGTTGGCAAAGATGGCGCTGCCTGACTCCTCCAGGTAGTTGGGGGCGATATTGGGCAGGTTGATGACCTGGTGCCACATGCCGGTCTTCTCGTCCTGATACGGCAGCATGGCGTCGATCAGATCGTGGAACATCTTGCGGATCTCGTCCTTCTCGGCCGACATCGAAGGCGGCATAAGCTCCCAGGTGTCGATGAGCGCCATGGCAAACCAGCCCTCGGCGCGCAGCCAGAAGTTAGCCGAAAGACCGGTGACCGGGTCGCACCAGAACTGTTTGCGGCTCGCGTCGTAAGCGTGATAGTACAGACCGTTGAGGGGGTTGCGCATCAGGTCATGCACGACCTGGAACATATGGAAGCTGTCCGAGCAGGCACGACGGTTGTGGAAGCTCAGCTCGTACTGCATGTAGAACGGCTGTGCCATGTACATGCCATCGAGCCAAATCTGGTTGGGATAGACGGCCTTGTGCCAAAACACGCCCTCTTTGGTGCGCGGCTGGGTCTCGAGCTGGCGGTAGATGGTGTCCATGGCGGCACGGTACTTGGGCTTGCCCACCAGGTCATACAGCTTGTAGAGGGTCTTGCCCGCATTGACGTTATCGAGGTTGTACTCCTGCGGGTTGTAATGCTTGATGGTACCGTCGTCCTGGACAAAGAAATCGATGTAGTCATCGGCAAAGGTCAGGTAGCGCTGCTCACCCGTGATCTCGTACAGCTCGATGAGCGCCTTGATCATGCAGCCGTCGATATAGTTCCAGGTGTTCTCCTTGCCGGCGCGAATCTTTTCGATATTCCAAGCCGGCGCCTGCGGCGTAGAGGTTTCGATCAACTGCTCGATATAACGGTCCAGGATTTGATTGCAACCCATTGCTGTCCCCTCTGACATAAACGATAGGTGAACGTTACCCCTAGTGTAACGCGAACGAGGAATACAGGGTGAACGTTAACCCTATATTCCTCGCGAACGGCAGACTTTTAGCGGCAAACGGCGGTGAGACCCGCGGCGATGCGATGCGCCAGGCGCTCATAGCCGGCAGGACTGTAATGCAGACCGTCCGGCATATAGAGCTCGCGGTGCTCCGGCAAAAACGGGCTGATGCCGCTTTGCGCATACAGGTCAATCACCGGAACGGAGTAACGGTCACAGACCTCCAGCATCGCTCGCACGTAGGCGTCTTGCGTCAGACCCAAATGGTTCGCCTCATCGCTTGCCGGGATATCCTTCTCGTGCTTACCACTCGTCTTGCACGGCGTCATAAACACGAGCTTTGCCCGAGGCGAGCGTGCCGTGATGGTGCGGATCAGGTAATCGAGCGCACCGTAGAACTCATGCACATCGGTACTGCCCAACTCGCCAAGCGGCACGTTGCGGCTAAAGTCGTTGACGCCGCCAAAGACGATGTAGATATCGGCCGCATCGTCGATACCGTCAAGGCGCTCGACAAACGAATCGGTACGGTCGGCCTTGATGGCGATACGCGAACCCTTGATGCCAAAGTTCTCGACGACCGCGCCTCCCAGCAACGCGCCCAGATGCGAAGTCCAAGAGATGTCGTTGCCGCCTGCGCCGCATCCGTTATCGCCCCATGTGGTCGAATCGCCAAAGCAGCAAATGGTCGATTCACTCAAACTCTTCGTTTCCATAATCTTCTCCTCATCCGCCCATCGGCGGTCATACAGGAACGTACCGTTTATTCGCAGCATGCCGAGGGGCTATGCACGGGCGCATTCCGCAACGTGCGAATCGAGCCATTCGATATCCTCGGCAAGATGTGTCACGCCCAGATGGTGTTCACCCGGACATACCTCGTGCCGCAGGCCATCTCTGCGACCCAGCAACTTGTAGGCATCGCGCACGATCTCGAGCTGCTCGTCAACATTTTTCAGCCCGCGCGAACCGTTCAGATGATCCTCTTCGCAGCTTTGCACTAACAACGGGCGCGGCGCAATAAGCGAGGCAATATCGCCCATGTCGAGCAAGCGCCAAAGTCCGGGTGTGTAGTTGCAGCTGCAATTGCCGTTGAGGTGCAGCAGCGAATCATCGACACCGTACAGGTAGCCCGAGACAAACGTCTTGCATACGCGTGGGTCGAGCGCCGCCAGATACAGCGTCATGTATCCGCCGCCCGAAAAGCCAAAACAGCCCAGGTCGTCCATGGCAATGTCGCCGCGCGCCTCTAGGTAATCGATCAGACGCATGTTATCCCAGGCGTTGGGGCCCGCAACGGTAAGTCCCAGCGGCTCGGCCATGCGCGCCTGGTTTAGGCACGTGCCGCGCAGAAAGCTGTTCTCGTCATCGCCCTGACCCTTCCAGTCACGACGGTATCCCCAACCGCGCGCATCAGGGCAGACGGTCACGTAACCCATGCGTGCCAAACGCAGACCGTAGTCGTAATTGAACTTACGCACGGCATCATCGACAGCCGGCACGCCCGCAACACCGGCTACGCTTGCAGCACCCGCTCCCTGATGGCCATGCGGGCAGATATAACAGCGTTTGAGTCCCCGCTCATCAAGCTTAGGATGAGACGGTTCCAACAGGTAGAACGGCATCCAAACATCGCGCTCGACCTGCAACATCGCATGGGTGCGCACGATGCCGCCGGCAACCCGCACGCGGCTGAGCTCACGAATCTCAATCGGGACGCGGTCCATAAGCGAAAGGCCCAAAACATCGTACAGACGAGTCCTGGTCGCAATCTTCCATGCCTCAAAATCCGCAGGAGTCTTGCCCGTAAAAGCAGCCGAACGCCCCTCGCGCTTCAGCCGGGCACGCAGCGCAGGTTCGTCTTCGCAGTACGTCTCGATGTGCACGGTGCGGCCGTTGGCAGACAGTTCAGCCGTCTCAACCGCATCACCGTCGCCGCCCTCGGGATCCCAGCCATCCCCACCGGCAAGCACCTGTTCGCGGGCGTACCCGGCGGCAGCCATCACATCGAGTTCATTCGCCCACGGCACCCAGCCGGTAGTATCACCCGCCGGCCCATGCAGAATCGCGCCAGCATACTGCACGCGGTTGTGTGCCGCCGGCTTATTCCAATCCCACCAGCCTTCGCGCTTGATATGTCGCCCCAGCCAGCAATCGATCAGCACAGTTTGCGCCCATTCGCGCCAAGGACGACCCAGGTAGACCGAATCCGGCGCCACATCTTGCGCGGCTGTAAACGAGCAGCCGTGGAACACGAAGCCATATGGCTCTCCCTCGGGCGTCGATGCCGCCGTCACGTAACCGTTCACGTCCATATCGCGATTGAGCGAGCGAATCTCGCACCCCTCAAAGTAGGCACGCGCGCCGCCAAAGATAAAGTCGACATCGCCCTCGATCCGGCAACGTCGAAAATACTGGCGCCCCACCCGGCGCGGCGCATACTGTTTGGGTCCTATAAACCCGCCCGGTTTGGCCTCATGCGGCGGCAGCGGACCCAAAAACAGCGTATCTTGGTGTCCCTTAATGCAGCAGGCATCGACAACCAGACGGTCGCCATCAGCATACAGGGCAATCGCTTGACCGACCTCGCGCCCATCGCCCGCATCGTTTTCGATCGTGAGGTTCTCGAGCCGTACGTCGTCGGCATCGACCAAAACGGTATAGGTCCTAAACGTGCCGAGCGTGCCGTCGACGCCCGAGCCGTCCTCCGAAGGCATCTTGGCACCCAGGCTGCCCACGATACGCACGCTGTCGGCCGTCTCTCCCTCAATCGTCACATGCGAGCGATGAATCTCGACCCGCTCGCAATACTCGCCCGGATCGACGCGAATCATCACCGGTTGCTCGGCATCCGGATAGAGCTGATCGGCTGCCGCCAAGGCATCGGAAATCGTTGGATACGCT
Source organism: uncultured Collinsella sp. (assembly GCA_902478875.1). Lineage (GTDB taxonomy): Bacteria > Actinomycetota > Coriobacteriia > Coriobacteriales > Coriobacteriaceae > Collinsella. The sequence continues at coordinate 577 of CABSMZ010000131.1, read as the reverse complement.
CCTGCCGCAGCCCTCGAAACGCGCAGCGTATAGATACTTTCGCTCATCGTCCATCACGCTCCCATGCAACGAACTGTTCAGGCCAGCCCTGAACCTGTGGCTGAATATGCTCGGCGCAGCCCTTAAATGCCGTTTGGGCCGTGGCGAGCGATGCCCCATGCTTTCCATGCGGAAAGACATGTAGGCTAAAGCCAATCCCGTGGTCGGCAAGAGCCTGCGCAAGAAGGAGGCTATTTTGAACTGGTACCGATGCATCCTCGGCGGTATGCCACAAGAACGTACGGGGGAAGCCATCGCCCACCATATTCTCGATCGACAACTTTTGAGCCAAAGCGCCATCGGCACCCGTTAGGTGTTCAAACGAACCACGATGAGCATAGGCCCCCGAGCTTACGACCGGATAGCCCAAGCAAAGTGTGTCAGGCCGAATCGACTCAGGCGATGCCGCGATCGACTCTGCAAGCCAGGATTGGTCCCAAAGCGCCCCGAGCAAGCCAACCAGATGCCCACCGGCCGAAAAACCCATAACCGTAATCCGATCAGGATCGACACAGTACTCCTGTCTCTTATACACATC
>CABSMZ010000130.1 GCA_902478875.1 uncultured Collinsella sp. | reverse complement strand
GCTCACGGTATGGGCGATGCCGCCCGGCACTACTTGGATTCCGAGGGCGTCGAGGCGACCTTTGAGCCCGAGCTCGACTATGCCGACGTACTGGGGCAGGAAGTCGCTAAACGCGGCATGGCGCTTGCGGCAGCCGGCGAGCTCGGCCTGCTCATGATCGGCTCGCCCGGTTCGGGCAAGACCATGCTCGCGCGCCGTATGACCGGCATTCTGCCCGAGCTTTCCGTTGAGGATCAGCAGGAGGCACTGTGCATCCATTCGGTTTTGGGTGAGAACATTGATGGCTTGTTGGCGGGGCACCGCCCCTTCCGCAGTCCCCACCACAGTATTTCGACCGCAGGCCTTATCGGCGGTGGGCGCCCGGTGCACCCGGGTGAGATCAGCCTTGCTCATGGCGGCGTGCTCTTTTTGGACGAGCTTGCCGAGTTTCCCACTGGCGTGCTGCAGACGCTGCGTCAGCCCATCGAGCGCGGCTACGTGAGGATCGTACGCGTCGACGGGGCTTTTACCTTCCCGTCGCGCTTTCAGCTGCTGGCTGCGAGCAATCCCTGCCCCTGCGGCTTTTTGGGCGATCGCGAGGTGCCGTGTCGCTGCTCGGCGGCGATGGTCGAGCGCTATCGGTCTAAACTGCGCGGTCCTTTGGCCGACCGTATCGACATGATGATTGATGTGACCCGTCCCGACCCTCAAGTGATTATCGAGGGTGCGGAGGGCATGTCGTCGGCCGAGTTACGTGACTACGTTGTGCGCGGTCGCGCCTTTCGCGCTTGGCGCGAATCCCGCATGGACGATGCGGATGCCGAGGCCGAGGATGACGAGACACGGTCCATTGACGGCGTCGTTTCGACCTTTGAGCTCGATGATGCGGCGGAGAAGTGTGTGCTCGGCCTGTCGAAGCGCACGCATCTCACAGGGCGTGGCATCGTGCGCCTTGTTCGCATTGCGCGCACGATCGCAGATGTCGCCGAGAGCGAGCAGGTGACGCAGGACCACGTGCTCGAGGCGGCGATGTACCAGGGAAGGAGGGACCAATGATGGTTGAGGGGACCTTCGAGCTGCATCCAGGTGACGCGTTGTATCCCGAGACCGTTTTGGAGCTTTCTGATGTACCTCAGACGCTCTATGTGCGCGGCAACCCCGAGGCGCTTTCGACGCCCGCGCTCTCCATCATCGGTGCGCGAAAGGCCTCGCCGTATGGTCTTGCCGTGGCAGAGCTTGCGGCGAAGGTGGCGGTTGAGGCGGGAGTGACGGTAGTTTCGGGCGGTGCGGTCGGTTGTGACCAGGCCTCGGGTTGGGCTGCGGTCAACGCCGGCGGCAAACACGTTGTGGTGCTGGGGACGGGCGCCGACGTGGTCTACCCGCGTTCGAGCGCGGGGCTGATTACGCGCACGCTTGATACGGGTGGCGCGGTCGTGTCGATCTCTCCGTGGGGCATGGGTCCGCGCAAGTTCGCCTTTCCGCGCCGCAATCGCGTGATCGCGGCCCTGTCGCAAGCCCTCTTTGTATCCGAGGCGGGTATGCCTTCTGGGACGTTTTCTACAGCCGAGGCTGCTATGGATTTGGGGCGCGAACTTCTTGCCGTGCCGGGGTCGATCCTATCGCCCGAGTCGCGTGGCACGAATTACCTCATTGCGAACGGTGCCTGCTGCATCGTCGACGAGGAATCTATCGAGATGGCTATCTCACGCATCTACGGAACCCTGCGCTACTCGCGCCCCGATGCTCCCGGCATTGCCGACCTGGATCCAACGCAGCAGACCGTGATGCATGCGCTCATCGCCTCTCCGCTCAAGGTCGACGACATCGCGGCGCTCGTCTCGCTCGATGCTGTCGGCGTACTCAAACTCTTGGGTTCGCTTGAACTCGAGGGTCTTATCGAGCGCATGATGGATGGAAGGTATGCGCCCTCCAAGTTTGCCCTTCACGCCCAGACACCCTTCGGTCACAATGGAAAACGTGTCAATTAGAAAGGTGTTTGCAGATGCAGTTCGATCAGGTGACAGTTATCGGTGGCGGTCTGGCGGGTTCGGAGTGCGCGATCCAGCTGGCAGATCGCGGGTTTGCCGTAAAGCTGTGCGAGATGCGCCCCCAGGTGAGCTCCCCGGCCCACCATACCGATCACCTGGCAGAGCTCGTCTGCTCCAATTCGTTTAAGTCGACCCGTCCGGATTCCGCGGCTGGTTTGCTGAAAGCCGAGCTTGAGCGCATGGGCTCAGTCCTGCTCGATTGCGCCCATCGCGCGGCTGTTCCCGCCGGTGGCGCCTTGGCGGTCGACCGCGTCAAGTTTTCCGAGCTTGTCGAGGCCGAGGTTGCCGCCCGTCCCAATATCGAGGTCGTGCACGGCGAGGTCACGCAGATTCCCGAGGGTCACGTGGTCATTGCCGCGGGCCCGCTGTGTTCACCGGCGCTGAGCGAAGAGGTTATGAAACTCGTCGGTGGCGATGCCCTTGCGTTCTTCGATGCCGCGGCGCCGATCGTCGATGCCTCCACGCTCGATATGGACGTGCTGTTCTCGCAGTCGCGCTATGAGGAGCAGGGGAGCGGCGACTATCTCAACGCTCCGCTCAATAAGGAGGAGTACGAGGCCTTTATCGAGGCGCTTACCACGGCCGACCGCGTGGTGCTCAAAGACTTTGAGGGCGGCGATTTGTTCCAGGCCTGCCAGCCTGCCGAGGAAGTTGCGCGCACCGGCAAGGACGCCATTCGCTTTGGCGCCATGAAGCCCGTTGGCCTCACCGACCCGCGTACCGGATGTCGCCCCTGGGCGGCGATACAGCTGCGTGCCGAGAACAAGGAGAAGACCGCCTATAACCTGGTGGGCTTCCAGACCAACTTGACCTTTGGCGAGCAGAAGCGCGTCTTCCATATGGTGCCGGGCCTGGAGAACGCTGAGTTCTTCCGCTACGGTGTCATGCATCGCAATACCTTTGTCGACGCTCCGCACGTGCTCGATGGCACCTTTGCCGTGCCCGGTACCGGCGTGCGCCTGGCCGGTCAGATCACCGGCACCGAGGGGTACATGGAAGCCGTGGCGACAGGTCTTCTCGCGGCGCTCAACACCTATGCCGAGGCTATCGGTGCCGCGGGCGTCGAGTTGCCGCGTGTGGGCGCCCTAGGTGCGCTCGTGGGCTATGCGACCGATCCTGCCACCGTGGGCTATCAGCCTATGCATGTCAACTTTGGCCTGGTGCCGCCACTCGAGGATGGTAAGCGCCGCAGCAAGCGCGACCGCTACCAGGCCTATGCGGACCGTGCGCTCGAGGCCCTCGATGCCTACTTGGCCACGCGTTCCGACTTGTTTGGAGGCGACCGGTCATAGCCTTTGACCTGTACGACACCGTCGACTCTTTTATCGCCTATATCGCACGCGTTGAGGGGCTTTCTCCCAACACGGTGACGGCCTATGGCTCGAGGCTGGAGCGCTTTGCTGCTTGGTGCGAGCGCGAGGATATTGATGCTTTCGCTGCCGACGTGCGCACCATTCGTCGCTATCTTGCTGAGCTTTCGCGTGAGCAGGTGGCTCCCCGAACGCTTGCGGCGCACCTGTCGGCTATCCGATCTCTCTATCGCTGGATGGCTGCCGAGGGGATTGTCGAGGGCGATGCGGTCTCGGCGATCGCATCGCCCAAGCTGCCGCGTGACCTGCCGGGCGTCCTTACGACCCAGCAGGTTGAGGCGCTGCTCAAGACGCCTGATACCTCGACGCCCGCGGGACTGCGCGATGCGGCGATGCTTGAGTTGCTCTATGCCTCCGGCGCGCGAATCTCGGAGCTCGCGGCGCTCAACGTGGAGTCTATTGGTTGGTCCGAGCGAACGCTGCGACTTTGGGGCAAGGGGAGCAAGGAGCGTATCGTCCCTCTGTATCGTCGTGCGCTCGAGGTGACGCATCTCTATATTGAGGAGGGGAGGCCGGAGTTGCTCGCTCAGGCAAAGCGCCGCGACCTCGCTACTGGGCCGCATCCGCTGCTTATATCGGCGCGTGGCAATCGCATGAGCGCCGCCATGCTCCGGCGGCGGTTCCATACGCTGGCGACGCTCGCCGGCATTCCGGCCGACATCGCCCCGCATGCGATGCGCCATACCTTTGCGACCGACTTGCTCGAGGGCGGTGCGGACCTGCGCTCGGTTCAAGAGCTGCTAGGTCATGCGAGCCTGTCCACGACGCAAATCTACACACATCTCACGCCCGATCGGCTCAAACGTGCCGTGGCTCAAGCCCATCCCCGCGGCGAATAGTGGCTGGGACGTCCCGCGCCGCACTCAGGTGTGTGGTTTTGATTGCGGGTTGGCAGAAAGAGGCAATCCTGCTATCATTCATCGGGTTGCTTCACGGCAACAGGTTTTTATCACGCACGCGCGGCTACTTCATACCGTGGTGCCCGGGCTTTGGTAGCACATGTCCGGGTTGGTTTTGGAGGATGACCCCGCGCGGAGGCAAACCACAGGAGGTTTAACATGGCTACCAAGATTAATATCCGCACCCTGCTCGAGGCCGGCTGCCACTTCGGTCACCAGACCCGTCGCTGGAACCCCAAGATGAAGCCGTTCATCTTCGGTGAGCGCAACGGCATCTATATCCTCGACCTCAAGCAGACCATCCTCGACGCCGACCAGGCCTACACCTTCGTCAAGAACGTCGCCAAGGGCGGCAACGTGCTGTTCGTCGGCACCAAGAAGCAGGCTCAGGAGGCCGTCAAGAACGCCGCTGAGCGCGCCAACATGCCTTACATCAACCAGCGTTGGCTTGGCGGCATGCTGACCAACTTCGTCACCATCCGTTCCCGCATCAACCGCATGGAGGAGCTCGAGGCCATGGTCGAGGACGGCCGCATGGCAGTGCTCCCCAAGAAGGAGCAGGCTGTTCTGGGCAAGGAGCTCACCAAGCTCCAGACCAACCTCGGTGGCGCCCGCGACATGAAGGGTCTGCCCCAGGCTCTCTTCGTCATCGACACCAAGCGCGAGGAGAACGCCATCAAGGAGGCTCAGCGCCTGAACATCCCCGTCGTCGCCCTGATCGACACCAACTCCGATCCCGACGAGGTCGAGTACGGCATCCCCTGCAACGATGACGCTATCTCCGCTGTCACCCTTATGTGCGAGCTCATGGCTGACGCCTGCCTCGCTGGCTCCGGCAAGGAGCAGGTCTCCGAGGCCGAGATGGCCGCTGAGCCCAAGGCCGAGTAAATCAGTCTTAGTTAATTCTTTTTCATCTCTTTGAAAGGAACCACAATGGCCCAGATTACCGCCGCTATGGTCAAGCAGCTCCGCGAGATGACCGACTCCCCGATGATGGAGTGCAAGAAGGCTCTCGTCGAGGCTGATGGCGACATGGACGCCGCTGTCGACGTTCTGCGCAAGAACGGCCTCGCCAAGGCTGCCAAGA